>JALOMD010000700.1 GCA_025455595.1 Cytophagales bacterium
ACGCATGGTTCAGATAATACGCCGCACTGATCAGGCCCAAGTGCGTGAACGCCTGCGGATAGTTGCCCACCTGTTCGCCGCGTAGCCCGATTTGCTCGGCGTACAGACCCAAGTGATTGGCGTAGCCGAGCATCTTTTCAAAATAGAGCCGGGCTTTTTCCACTTGTCCGCCACGGGCCAGGCATTCCACGTACCAGAACGAACACATCGAAAACGTGCTTTCGCCGCCTTCGAGGCCGTCGTCGGCGTGGTCGGTGTTGTAGCGGTGAACCAGCGTATCGGTCACCAGTTCGTTCTCAATGGCTGCCAGTGTGGACACCCAGCGCGGCTCGTACGGACTGACGAACCGCACCAGCGGCATAATCAAGGCCGCTGCGTCCAGCACATTGCCGCCTTTGTATTGCACAAACGCCTGCCGGTCTTCGTTCCAAAAGTTTTGGTAAACGTCCTCGAAAATGGCCGTTCGCACTTCGCGCCATTTTTCCCACGGATACGGAAAGGCGTGGGCTTCGGCCAGCCGGATGGCCCGGTCAACCGCCACCCAGCACATCACCCGCGAATAGAGAAATTCTTTTTCCTCCGAACGGATTTCCCAAATGCCATGGTCTTTGAGATGCCAGTTTTCGCAGACGAACTCCACCTGCTTGGCAATCTGCCGCCAAAACGAATACGTGATAGGCTTGCCGTACTTGTCGTACAGATACACACTGTCAATCAGTTCGCCGTAGATGTCCAACTGCAGTTGCTTGTACGCCGCATTGCCGATGCGCACCGGCCGCGACCCGGCGTAGCCTTCCAAATGCGCCAGTTCCTGCTCGTGCAAATCGGCGGTGCCGTCAACGGCGTACATCAGTTGCAGTCCGCCGCCTGTGTCCACGTTTTTGTCAAATTGTGTTTGTATCCATTCCATGAAATGCTCGGCCTCGTGCAAGAAACCGAGCCGAATGAAAGCGTACATCGTGAACGCCGCATCGCGAATCCACGTGTAGCGGTAGTCCCAGTTGCGCACGCCGCCCACTTCTTCGGGCAGGCCGAACGTGGCCGCCGCCACCGGTGCGCCGTATTTGCGCGAAGTGAGCAACTTGAGCACCAACGCCGAGCGGTGAACTGCGTCGGCCCAGCGACCCCGGTAGGCCGACTGCCGCCTCCAGTCTTTCCAGTAACGCACCGTTTCCATGAACACCGCTTCAATGTTGCGGGTCATGGCCGCCAAGTCGCCGAACGGGTCTTGCTCGGCGGGTGTCGAGGGTAGCATTTGGAAAACAAAGTGCGCCGTCTCTTTCTCTTGCAATGTGAACAATGCCGATGCATCGCTGCCGTTCAGGTGCATGGGCACGTCGCTGACCAGCCGGAACAACGCTCCGTCTTTGCCGCTGCGAAACATGACTTGGTTGTTTGTTTCCCAAGCCTCGTGCGTGGTGCGGGCGTAGTCGAACCGGGGGCAGCAGTCCATGCTGATTTCAACCCGTCCGCGAATCACCGTCACTTTCCGAATCAACGTGCAACCGTACGGGCCGTTGGCAATCGGCATGAAATCCACCACTTCCACCAAGCCGTCGTAGGAGAGGAAACGCGTGAGCAGGATGTTTGTGTCGGGCAGGTAAAGCTGCTTGTGGCCCACGTTGTCGAGGCGCGGCACAATCTTGAAATTGCCGCCTTTCTGTTTGTCGAGCAGGGCCGCAAACACCGTCGGCGAGTCGAATCGCGGCAACGACATAAAATCAATGGAGCCGTTCAGCCCGGCCAAGGCTACCGTTTCTTGATTGCCGATTACGCCGTAGTTTTCCAAAGGCTGGTAACCCATCATTTTGAAGTACGAATTACGATTTATAAGGTACGAATGTGCAGCACATGCCCCGACACGCCTGCCACGCAATGGACGTGGTCGGGGTAAACATTTAGCCTGTGCTGTTTTGGGCGATTTTTGCCTAAAACGTATTCTGATGCGAAGTCAAATTCTTGCATAAAATGCCGCGCCACGTTTTGTTCAAGAGGTTGTTTAAAGTTTTGTTTTGCCCAATCGTCCCGACTTGTCGGGATTGCCCAAAACGCTTTTGCCACGCAGGTCAGTACGCGGTGCGTCTGACCGGAATCACAGGCTCGATCAAGACAATAGACGGGCGTTTTAAGCATTTTTTGCTTAAAACGAAGATGCCACAGAAGGCGGTATTGAAAATCCCGCAACCGGCGGGAACGTCCTTCAAAACCGAATTTTAAACAACCTCTAAAAGGTTCGCTATTTGTTGGAGAAGCAGACATTTGTATTCCGCTTGGCGTTTTGGGCAAAAATTGCTCAAAACGCTTTCCCAGCCCCGTAGGGGCTGACGCTAATACCTATTTTGAATATCGAATGGGTAACGCCGAATGATGAATGGCTTGAAAGCCAGCAACTTATGACTCTGCAAACACGCAGTCAGTCTTTTATTTTGGTGTAACGACTAACGACTGGAGACTAACCGCTAACGACTTTCTGCTCAGTTACTATGATTATCTTTGGGGAAAGCGAAAACCACCATGTTTCCCTACCAAATGCCCGAACTGCCGCCCGTGCTGGCTCCCTTTGCCGAAATCATCCGGCTCCATTGG
>JALOMD010000049.1 GCA_025455595.1 Cytophagales bacterium
CCGTGGAGTTGCAAGGCGAAGTGACCTTCGGGCAGGCCGGGGTCGTTGGTGAGCTTGGCACTCACCTTGCCGTTTACCGTCACGGTAATGTTGCCGTCAATGGCCGTCACAATCATGGTGTTCCACGCGTTGGGTTTGTACCACGTTTTCACGTCTTCCGGCTTGGGCTGCACCACCCAGGCCCGGCCGCTGGTTTCGTAGAGGCCGCCCGCGTCTTTTTCCGGGTCAATCTCGGCTTGGAAGCCTTTTACACCCACTACGTCGCCGGTTTCTTGCACGCGGAAATAGAAGCCGCTGTTGCCCCGTACGGCCTTATACTTGACAGTGGCGGTGAAGTTCTTGTACTTTTTGTCACTGACCAGCAGGCCGTGGCGTTCGTCGCTTTTCTCGTTCTTGCCCACAATGGCACCGTCTTTCACCGTCCACGAGCCGCCCGGTATCGTGTGCCAGCCGGTCAAGGTTTTGCCGTCGAAAAGTTTTTGCGGTTTTTGAGCGATTGCGTGTAAAGTCGCGAGCAGTGTCAAGCAGAAAAGTAGGTTTTTCATGGAATGAATGAGTTAAGTACAGGCGGGCAAATTATCAAAAAAACGCTACTTTTAGCCCCGTCCGAACCATTAGTTTGCCGATACTTTCAATTTCGCGTTTTAGGCAAAATTTGCCCAAAACGCGCAGGAACCTAATCCCACTCACCACCGCCATGCGCATTCTCCATTTCTTGCTCACAGCCGGGCTGTCGGTCAGTTTTGCCGCCGCCCAACCTGTCACCAAAAACCATACCGTGGCCTCGCCCGACGGTCGCACGGTTGTCACGGTTACGCTGGGCGACAAAATCCGTTACGCCGTGCGCCGCGACAACCAGCCGGTCATTACCGAGTCGCCGGTTTCGATGACCTTGTCCGACGGACGCGTGCTGGGCGGTCAACCCAAGTTGAAAGGCCAAAACACCGCCAGCGTGAACCGACAAGTGAAGCCGCTCTACGGCATCAGTTCGGTCATTCCTGAGCAGTACAACGAACTGAGCCTCCGTTTACGGGGCAACTACGCCGTGCTGTTCCGGGCGTACAACGACGGCATCGCCTACCGTTTCGAGACGCGTCTGCCGGGCCAGATTCTGGTGCAGAGCGAAGAGGCCACGTTCAATTTCGCCAGCGACTACGCCGCGTGGTTCCATCCCAGTGCCTTTCTGAGTTCGTGGGAAAGCGACTACAAGCGGATGAACATCTCGGCCTTTGCCGCCAACGACCCGAAAACCGCGATGGTGCCCACGCTGGTGGAACTGCCCGGCGGCGCACGGGCGGCCGTCATGGAGTCGGACTTGCTCGACTATCCGGGCATGAACCTGACCGCCGAAGGACAGGCCCTGCGCGGGGCGTTTGCCGCCTACCCGAAAAAGACCAAAATCGGCGGACACAATAACTTCAACATGCCCGTCGAGGAACGCGAAAGTTTCATTGCCCGCACCGCCGGTACGCGCACCTTTCCGTGGCGCATCGTTGCGTTTGCCGACAGCGACAAAGACCTGCTCGCCAACCAGTTGGTCTATCTGCTGGCTTCGGAAAGCAAAATCGGCGATGCCAGTTGGGTAAAGCCGGGACGCGTGGCTTGGGACTGGTGGTGCAACCTGAACCTGTGGAACGTGCCTTTCAAGACAGGCTTCAACACCGAATCGTACAAATATTTCATTGACTTCGCCGCCGAAAACGGCCTCGAGTACGTGAACCTCGACGAAGGCTGGTCTGACCAGTTCGACCTGCTCAAAGTGACCGACAAACTCGACATGCCAGAGGTGATTCGCTACGCCAAGCAGAAAAACGTGGGCCTGATTCTGTGGTGCGTGTGGCACACCCTCGACCGCCAGATGATTCCCGCCCTGGAGCAGTTCGCCAAGTGGGGCATCGCCGGCCTGAAAGTGGATTTCATGGATCGGGACGACCAGGAGGTGGTGAATTTCTACGAACGGCTGCTGCGCGAGGCCTCCAAACGCAAAATGCTGGTGAACTACCACGGGGCCTACAAGCCCACCGGCCTGCAACGCACCTACCCGAACAACATCAACCGCGAAGGCGTCAAGGGCTTGGAGTGGAACAAGTTCAGCAAAGAAGGCATCTCGCCCGAACATGACGTGACCCTGCCGTTCATTCGCATGGTGGCTGGCTCGATGGACTACACGCCCGGTGCCATGACCAACGCCAACAAGACGGATTGGCGGCAAGTGTTTGACCGGCCCATGAGCCAAGGAACCCGCTGCCATCAACTGGCCATGTTCGTCACGTATTTCGCGCCGCTGCAAATGTTGTCCGACGCACCTACGGCCTATCAACGCGAGCCGGAAGTATTGAAGTTTCTCGCCACTGTACCCACCGTCTGGGATGAAACCCGTCCTGTTGACGGCCGCGTGGGCGACTACGTGGCCGTGGCCCGCCGCAAAGGCAACGTATGGTACGCCGGTGCCATGACCGACTGGGAAGCCCGCACGCTGAAAATGAAACTGGATTTTCTCGGCAATGGACTCTACCAAGCCGAGATTTTCCAAGACGGCCCCAACGCCCACCGTGTCGGCAACGACTACAAGCGGGTGGTGCGGCAGGTGTCGCACAACGACGAACTCACTGTGGAGATGGCCCCCGGCGGCGGCTGGACGGCTCGCTTCACATTGCTCAAATGATGGGCGTTTCGGGCGAAAATCGTTCAAAACGCAGTACAGCCGCCTCGACAATCTGTTTTGGGCAAAAATCGCCCAAAACTCCCGCTCAACCTTTCGCGTACCCATGAATCGGCGAACAACACTTTGCGGCTGCCTGTTGGTCTTGGCGTTGGCTGGTTGCGGCTCGTTGCGCGAGTCGTCGAAGTACGCTTTCAAAGACGGTTTTTACCGCGTGCGTCCGGCGGGTGGCAGGGTGGCGCGGGCCTACGTGGCCGTGGCCGAAGACACCATTCAGTCGTTTCCGATACTACGAGACGGCAACGGGCAAACCCAAGTGGACACTTCGCGGCGTGTAGTGCTGGTACTTGCCGAATCAGTGCCGCGCAGCCTGCCATCGTTCGGCTTCGTCCAGTCGTCGTTCGACCTTGACGTGCTGACGATTCCGTTCAAGTACCGGCCTGTCTCACAAGGCTTTCCGAGGCAGTTCAACACCAATTTCAACGGGGCGTTATACTTGGGCTATCGTTCGGATGTGTACCGGCTGCGCTACCGCCGCACGCCGTTGGGCGTGTACCGGCGGCAAGTGCGCCATTACGGATTCAGCTTCGGCGTGTTCGGCGGGCTGGGGGCTACGGCCGTCAACCCGTGGGTGACCAACAACCAAGTGGCCGCCGAGTACGACGGCGTGGTGTTCAGCAAAGGCGTGGCGGCTATTGTAGGCATTGACGCGTTCACCTTCGGCTTGGGCCTCGGCTTCGACGACCTGCTGGACGGCAACCGCCGCGTTTGGATTTACCAACGCCGCCCTTGGCTGGGCCTCACGCTGGGCTTGAACTTGAATTAGGTCAGAACTCAGAGGTCAGAAGTCAGAATTGTTATGTTTTTCGCGGCGTTTTAGGCAAAAAAAGCTCAAAAAGCTTTTGTCAGAACCTTGATTTTCAAATGATTGTCGTGATGAGCATGACAGGTCGCTTCAATCATGGCAATCACAAGAATCATTATAAAATCACAGTTCGGACAAAACAACGTTTTAGGCAAAAAATGCCCAAAACGCCCAACTGAAAACGGTAAACCGAAAACTGAAGACAGTGAACCGAAAACTTCTGTTAAACGGGCTGTTGATGGCCGCCGTTTCCGCGCAGGCCCAGCCGTCGGCAATTTACCAGCCGACTGATTCGCTGGCGGTGATGTCGCTTTTGTCCCGCTCACAAACCTTGTCGGTACAAACGCCCGCCCAGCGGCTGGCGGCCGTCGGGCGAATGTTGCTCGGCAAGCCGTTTGGAGCAAAAACGCTCGAAACCAGTCCTGAGCGGCTCGTGGTGAACCTGCGTGCTTTCGATTGCACCACGTTTCTGGAAACGGCCTTGGCCTTGTCGCAAACAGCGGCAACGGACAGGAAAAATTTCGATGCGTACCAAAGCCGGTTGGCGGCCGTGCGTTACCGAAACGGCAAAACCGACGACTACACGGCGAGACTGCATTACTTGACCGACTGGCTACAAGACAAAATCGGACGCGGCGAACTCGAAGACGTGACAGCGCAACTCGGCGGGCGACCGTACGAAAAACCCGTCGGGTTCATGACCAAACATCCGCAACTGTACCCCCAACTGTCCGACCCGCGCAACTTGGCTGCCATGCAAGCCGTTGAAAAACAGTTGGGTGCGCAAAAACTGCAGTACATCCCGAAGGCGGAAGTATCAAAAACCGAGGCCCGCCTGCAAGAAGGCGACATCATTGCCATCACCACGGGCACCGCCGGGCTTGACGTGGTTCACGTAGGCTTGGCCGTGCGGCAAAACGGCCGCATCCACCTGCTGCACGCCTCCGCCGATCAAGGCAAGGTGGCCGTCAGCAAGTTTCCGCTGGCCGAATACCTGCAAAAAAACGCCAAGCAAACCGGCATCATTGTGACGCGCCTGCGGTGACCTGCGCAATATGAACCGCATTGGCGGCGTTGTTCAGCATCGGGTCGGCGTTTTGGGCAAAGGCCTCCCCCAACCCCCTCCCAAAGAGGGGGCTTTCTGTCCGAACCTTGGTTTTCAATCATGCCCATCACGAAAATCATTTTGAAATCACAGTTCATACAATCCGGCGTTTTAAGCAATTTTTGCCCAAAACGCCTTTGTCAAACTTTGAACAGACGATTCCGAATTGCCAATTATCAAGTACAAGCACCTGGTAATTAGCCCATTACCGCATCAACAATTAGCCTATTTACCCATGCGCAAATCCATTTTCTTTCTTCTTTCCTCTTTTTTCTTTTGTCTGATTTGCTTGGTCGCCGCTGCCCAAGTGGTCAATCCGGCTAACAAGAAATTCAGCGTCTATAAAATAGACGTAAACCCCAACGCCACCAAAGACGGACTGCGGGGCATTTCGGCGTTTTTCAGTTGCGAGTACCTGCTTTCCGATGCCGAGTACAACGGCATGAAAAACGCTGAGAACAAAGTGCGCATGACTTTCTACGCCAGCATCAGCGACGCGGCGGGCGAGGCGGCTTACCAAGCCTACGACTATCCGGCTTACAAAAAGCAGAACAACTACGTGGGCACCCACTTCGCCGACGAAACCGTACTGATGCCCCAGAACAAGGCCCAAGGTTTGCGTAGCACCGGTATCGAACTGTTCGTTCCGTTTGCCAGCACATCGCTGCCCGAAGGCAACACCACCGTCACGTTCGCCCTGAACGCCTACAACGAGAAAGCCGGGCGTTACGAGAACATCCACACGCAGAAAGTGGCCGTGAACAAACCGGCTACCTACGCCGTCACGCTGCAACCGGAGCGGATTACGGTGGTTGACAAGTCGGGCAAGCGGCAGGAAGTGGGCCGCATCGAGCAGGATTTGTTCGCCTTGCCCGGTGCCAAGCCCGCCGCAAAAGACATTGCCGCCTTTGCCAACGTGGACGTAAACGACGCGCTGCAATTCACCTATTGCGAAGGCGACGTGGTGCGGCTCGGCCTGCGGCCCAGCATCGAAACCGGACTGCTGCGGCGCAACAAACCCCGCCTGCTGCGCACCCGCGACAACAAGCCGCTGCCTGCCTTTGACAACGCCGCCGCCCTCGCCGGCGAGTGGCCGTTCGACACCAAGGCCGCCCAAACGCTGAACCTGAAAAACGCCGCCCTCGACCTCACGCTGGCCGTGCGCAAATACCGCATCCCGGCCGTGCAACTGTCGGCTTTCAAGGTCAACCCGTTTGCCACGCACGACGGCGTGGCCGGCACCAGCGTCTCGTTCGACTACAAGGCGACCGTGGCGGGCAACTTGCCGCCGCTCACGGCGTGGCTCACCTACCAGCCGCGCAACACCGAGCAGACCGTCACCATCCTGAACGGCAAGGTGTTGAGCGGCCAAGCCCGCCTCGACACCACGGGCGTGCTGACGCTGGACAAAGCGGCGGGCGGACGCATGGAGGTGTTCTATCCGTCGTACCAAATCCTGCTGCAAGACCCCGACGTGCGACGGCAGCCCAACAAGCGGTTCGCCCTGCAAATCCGCCTCGGCAACAACCCGTATGTGATTGCCCGCAAAGAAACCCGCCAAGACCTGACCCTCCAAACCCTGCGCGAAGCTACGCTGCCCGTGGCCCTCAAGCTGCGCGACACGCTGGTGGGCGGCGTGGCGGGCGTGACGCTGGCCTTGCCCGTGGCGTTCCCGAAGCTGTATTTCGACACGCCCGAAACAAAGCGGCTTGACGTTACCGACGGGTCGAAAGACGGCAAAACCACCGAAATGCTCCGCAAAATGACAGTGCTGGCCCCGGAGGCGCAGCGCGTGAACAACGCGGTGAAAACCACGGTATCATACGAGTTGAAGCAGCCACGCGGAGCCGTGCGGCTCTTTCTGCCGTACACATCGCTGACCAAGATTGAGGAGAAGCCCGTGTCCGTCCGGCTGGCGGCGTTGGTGGCCGACGGCCCCGCGCAGACGAACGTGGGCGAAAGCATCGCCAACATCCAGTATCAGGTTGACCGCGCCAAGCTGCGCTTTGTGTCGGTGGGCATCGCCAACATCCGGCTCAAGGAGGCCAAGCCGGGCAACTTGGTGTGGCGCATCCGCTCCAAGGACAAGATTCTGTACGAATCCAAACCGATTGCCGCCGCCAAGCTGATCGAAAACCTGTACACGGACGCGTTTTACATCCACGAAGACGACACGCTGAGCGTAGAACTGCTCAAAGGCACCGCCGCCGACAACATGAAAACGGCCGCCCGCTGGGAAAAACCCGTGAAAGCCCTCACGGCTGGCGAACAGATTGAGATAGACCCCGCCAAGCAACCCAACAACACCGACGACGGCGACACCCGCAGCCTGACGGTGAGCTACACGGCGCAGTGAATCGGCGTTTTGAGCATTTTTTGCCTAAATCGCCTCAACACATCTGTTGACTCTACCAAATAACGCAACCTATAGCTATTTACAAATTATAGAAAAATTTGAAGTAAACTCCTTTAATGGAATGGCTACTGACACAGCGTTCGAATTAGTATTCTCCGACTTGCAGAGAATGGGCGAGATAAGGCATAGTGCTAAAAGGACTTTTGAACTACTAAAAGAACTGGAGTTTGGAACGCCAAAATCACAATCCGATACTCTAATTTCCGAACTTAACAATATTCGTTACGCATCAAACACGAACAGTTGTTTTTATTTCTATTTTCCTATAATTAGCCATATTCTCTATTACAAGCCTGAATACGAGAAAGAGATTTTGAAATATTTAGTTGAGCCAAATTTCGCAAATGGAACTACGGACACGAAAGATATAATTGCAGTAATTATAGGCGCAATGCAGTATAAGATGAAAGAGAACGAATATTATCTGACAAAAGAAAGCCAATTCTGGGTCTTGAATGAGTTGCCAAAACTTGAGCTACAAGTAGAAAGGGAAATAAATAGCTGTTGGAAAGAATTAGACGCATAAGAATGATTTTCAACAATACAGTTTTGGGTCAGGCGGACGGTACAAATTTGACGCTACTGTTAAAGCAAATCAATCCGGCGTTTTGAACATTTTTTGCCCAAAACGCCGGATTGAACTCTTACGTCTGAAATCCTCCAACAAGTGACGACTCAATACTTATTCACCGGAGTGAGGCCGGTTCATGTCCCGTCAGGGACAAGACATCGGTAGCGGATACAAAACCGGGTTTGTCAAGCGTGCCGTAGGTACGCAACTATGTCATCCGGTGGCGTACCTACGGAATGCAGGTTTATTGGCGTATGCGTTTGCTACCAATGTTCCGTCCCTACGGGATAAGTGCTGACAGCTTCACTTTTGTTATTCCGTCGGTTTGGCAAAGTACCAAATGAAGCCGACGTTCAACGAAGAGAATGGATTGGCGGAAATGCCGAAATTGTTCGCGATGGAACTGCCTGACGCCGTGGTTTCACTGTTTCGTAAATAGAGAACGGAAGCCAGCCCGACCGATGATTCAACCGCTAACCGCTTGGTTGCGAAGAACGTAACGCCCGGCGAAATGCCCAAGCTGGCGGAAAACCCTCTTACATCGCTGTCAATGTTTCCCGTTCCACTTCGCCTGACTTCTCGGTTTCCGGCACTCAGGCCCGCCGAAAAACTACCCTCTCCGAACAAAGCAAACCGTGGGCTTAATGCCACGTAGCGTCGCGTGAACACACCAACCGAAAAACCCGTGCTGCGCAAGTGATCGAAGTCATTGGTGCTGAAGTTAATACGTTGCGACAGCGTGTTGAAGCCCAAGGAAATACCAAAGGCGACGTTGTCGCGTACAAACCAGCCGTAGCGGGGATTTATACCGAAAGAGCGGGTTGCTTGCGGGCTAAACCTGAACGGTACGCCCGCATCGTTTGTTTCGCTTACGCTGTTAAAATTCAACGACCCGCCCAGCAACTTGCTTCCTTTGACAAGTTGTGTCTGCGCATAAGCGGCTGAGATTGAGAAGAATAACAGGACAATGACAATTGTTCGCATAAACTAACTGGTTTAAGTAAAAGATAGCCGTCCTGTAACAAATATCGTGCAGGGATTTTTTCAGTTGAGTTTTAGGCGTTCCCGCCAGTTGCGGGATTTACCAATTTTTGCCTGAAACGTTCAGACACAAAACACATTCTTGGGTAACCTCTTGAGAAAGAAATAATCTGCCTTGCGAATGTTTCGTTTATTTCGTTTGTTGCGTATAAAAACCCGTGTTCACCTATGGAACCCATGAATCTGATTGTGCCTTCTGAACAGGAAGCAGCATTAGCCAAGCGAATGAGCCAAATCCTGTCCAGCAGTTTCAAAGGCAAACCGCTGGCTTCTATACGCTTGTCGGTCGGAACTGACTCACAAATGGTTGAATTGCCGGCAGTGGCCGTACGTTTGCTCATTGGAGCACTGGATCAAATGGCAAAGGGCAACGCTGTCACTTTGATGCCCATACAAGCCGAACTGACTACTCAGCAAGCGGCCGATTTGCTCAACGTATCAAGACCGTATTTGGTAGGATTGCTTGATAAGGGTGAAATTCCTCACCACAAGGTGGGGACGCACCGTCGTATATTGGCGCAGGATGTTTTCGCCTACCAACGACTGGTCGCACAGGAACGTGACGAAATCCTTGAAGAGTTGGTGGCGTTGAACCAGCAATTAGGATTTGAGTGATTTTTTAAAAACGACGCGAAACTTCCGCCATATTGGTTTGGTACACTTTGCGGTGAACCATCCGCGAACATCACATGAGCCAACTTGTTGCCTTTTTTGATGCCAACGTCTTCTATTCCAATGCTTCGACAGATTTCTTCATGTTCCTTATCAAGCAGAACCTCTTCCGAGCCACTTGGTCGAACCGAGTGCATGAGGAATGGATGGAAGCTTTGTTGAAGAACTATCCTCATTTGTCGCGTGAAAACTTGGAGAGGCGGCGCGACCTGATGAATAAAAACGGTGGCGACTGTGTAGTGGTGGATTATGAACACCTTGTCTCGAAACTTGTTTTGCCTGATGCAAACGACCGTCATGTACTGGCTGCAGCCATACAAGCGAAGGCGCAAGTGATTGTCACTTATAATCTGAAGGATTTTCCGTTGAGTGCTACTACCGCCTACGGAATCGAAGCACAGCATCCGGACGAGTTCATTATGGATTTGACTTCCCTCGCGCCTGAAGCAGTCGCAACGGCGGCACGCGAGCACCGGGCAAGCTTGAAGAATCCTCCGAAAACAGTTGATGA
>JALOMD010000701.1 GCA_025455595.1 Cytophagales bacterium
AGCGTTTCTATTGATAATTTGTCCGCCTGACAACTGGACGAATATTTCTTGCCAAGCGGGCTGCTTTATGTCTTTGTAATTGTAATGGTTAATCCAATGGATGTTGGTTTCGTAGTCAAACACAGAGAATAGGTCGTTTTTTAACAGAAACGCATCGTTTTTAATGATTGTGTAGTAATCAGGAACGTCTGTTTGGCTGTAATGAATTCTCAATAAATTGACTAACGGACGCAGAAACAGTTTTTTATTGTGTTCAATTAATCCTAAGTCGAGCAACTGACGCAAGTGGTTGTATTCCACATAAAACCACTCGTTTTTGTCTTGGTGATGGCTCAGACATTCCGTAAGCCAATCCACTTTACGCCATTGCAGAATTTCCAGCACCATTTCCCACCGATTATGATTCGGCCACAAATCAGTCTCATGAAAACTGGTATTTCGCAGCAAATCAATGGAGTCGTTGCGTGAACTGAGCATACTTTGTTTATCAAGCAATCCCAAACCAGCCAAACGCAACAGCCGGAGTTGTTTCGGGGTGCCGCGTACGCCCCAGGTACCGTAGCCGTTGGGTTTGGCTTCCAATTGTATATAGTCATTAAGGTGCTTGCTCAAGCTTTTGTGCTTCTTGCGCAGTTCCTCTGCATTCCCGGCGGGAATGGATTTCAGAAAAGGAACAAGCTTGTCCACTTGCTCTTGCAGGATGATTTCTTCGAGTTGTTGTACGTATGGGTTCATGGGCAATTTTGAATGATTGAATGAGAGAATGTAGCACATGCTTCAGCCTGTGCGTGATAATCGAGCCGTCATTGCGAGGAACGCAGCGAAGCGGAGTGACGAAGCAATCCGCCGCCGGTAGCTTCGCGCGTGTTTCTGAGCCGTTTTTCTGTCAAAACGCGCATTCCAACAGTAACGCGAGCCTTTGGGAAACGTGTTGGCCGAGCCTGCATCTTGACAGATTGCCACGGCTCTCCGCTGTCGCTTCGAGCCTCGCAATGACGGATTCCCGGACGGGGTTTTGCCTTTTCAAAAGATACTATTTTGGATGACGGTGCGTTTTGGGCAAATTTTGCCCAAAACGCACCAACAGAACGCCGTCATTCTTCAGCCGCCAGCAGCATCTTCACCGACAGGATGTGCTTGCACGGCCCGCGCTGGCCTTGGTGGTCGGTGAACCACTGGCACGTGCAGCGTTGCGAATCGCCTTGCAGCAGCACTTTGTGCCACACGCCGCTGCCTTTGACGCGGGCTTCCACGTGGCCGGGCTGGTTCACAATCAGCTCAGTATCATTGTTTTCCAGCAGTTTCTTGGCGTTTTTCAAACGCGGGTTCAGGCTCAGGATGCGTTCGAGTTTGTACGGCAACCGACGGTAAAAATGCTGTCGCGTGGCGAGGTCGTAGCCGAGCAGGCCCATCGAAGACAGGTTGGCGCAGAGGCTTTCCACCGTGCCGATGTCCAAGCTGTTTTCCATCGCAAACAGCGTCGGGTTGAACTCCTCGTTGGCTTTGAACAGGCTGTTGGCTCCGCGAATCCAGTCGAGCGGCAGGTCTTCAATCAGGTTTTCCAGAGCCTTGCCTTCGCCCGAAAAACCCCGGTACGCATCGGCGGACAGCGAGAAAATAAACCGCAACTCACCCATTGCAATCACAAAAGCCGTGGCTTGCGCGTCGGGCGTGGTGTAGATGCGCAGGCTGTCCATGAACGGCAGCAACCCTTCCAGTAGCCGCAGCCGGTGCAGGCCGCCGACGGTCACCGCGCCGTCCACTTTGGCGGGCGAAAACGTGGGTTTGTTGGCCCGCATCAGGAGATAATATTCGCCCTTGATGGTTCCTTTGGGCATGCTTTGGAACAACTGAAGCGTTTGTAACTTGTTGAGCGTGAAGGCTTCTTCCATTTCCGACAGGTAGAGTTGCACTGTCGTTAATCCTTTAATCCAGCGGGTCGGTAGCGTCACTTTTCGCTCCACGACTTGTTCGCCTTTGCTTTCCAAAATCACCTCTTGTTGCCCGACGGACAGGAAAACATTGTCCTGCTTGTGGATGCTGCTCAGGGCGTTGATCATCGGCTCGTTGAAGTCCACGTTGGTAGTGCCGCTGCTCAGGAACTCGCCGTCAAGGCCGTCGGGCAGTATGTCGAGCCGGGCATACACGCCGTTGCACGACGAAAAGGCCTCGAAGCGCATTTTGTCGGCACCCGCCGTCACGATGGGGTCGCGCATGGCGGCCAAGTCTTGCATGGTCAGCGCAAACCGCGACTTGACCACTTTGGAAAGCGTGGTAAGGCATTTGGCCGTGAGGTACGGGTCTTTGAGCCGCCCCCAGAAGAAACACGGGGCTTCGTCAACTTCGGTGTCTTCGTTGAAATGTGACAGCAGGATGTCGGTGCGGTTCGCCGCCTTGCTGACGGCGGAGGGCTGGGCGTACCAGTAGGCAGTTTCGGTAAGCATGGTTAATTCAGAAACGTTAGTTTGACGAAGTCAATTTAGAATTATGAATTTAGAATTAAAGACTGATAATCAGGTGTTTGTATTCCGAAGAATCTGCCATGTCCCAACACAGAATTTCAACCCATGACACCGCTTAA
>JALOMD010000702.1 GCA_025455595.1 Cytophagales bacterium
ATCCGAGCTTCGAGCGTAGCCAGTTGGTCTTCAAGGGGTTGGCGTTGCGCTTCCATGACGAGTACGTTTTAGGAGAATTTTTTGTAAAAAGTTATCCGGTTATTTTTCGATTTTTGTTTTCCGAAAGGTCGGAATTTCCAGTTGGGTGCCAATAGTGAAAGAATCCATAACTGTACGCACGAAAGTTTTTCTACAGATTGGTAGGCTTTTTACCGGTCAGTATTTCATAAACAATTGACAATTAGTTGTTTAACCCATTCCATTATTTTTGAAGGTTGGCAATAAAAAGCCCTGTTTTCGACGAATTCCCGATGAATGAAGAGATTGTCAACCAGATTGCGCTGAGTCTCACGCCTGGCATCGGCGGTGTGCTGGCCCGGCAACTTGTCAGCTACTGTGGTTCGGCGCGTGAAGTGTTTCTTGCGCCGCGCCGGAAACTGGTCAAAATCCCCGGCATCGGCGAGAAAACCGCCGACGCGGTGCTTGCCAAAACCGCCTTCTCCGTGGCCGATTTCGTTTACGAACAAGCCGTGCAAAAAGGCGTGGAGATTTTGTTCTACACGCATCCGAAATACCCCGCCCGCCTGCGCAGCCTGCCCGACAGCCCGGTGCTGCTCTACCACCACGGCAACACCGACCTGAACGCCGCCAAAACCGTGGCGATTGTGGGCACCCGAAACGCCACCGCCTACGGCAAAAAAGTGACCGAGGAAATCGTGACCGCCCTGACACGCTACCAAAACGTGTTGGTGGTAAGCGGATTGGCTTATGGCATTGACATTGCCGCGCACAAGGCGGCGGTCAAGTGCGGCTTGCCCACGGTGGGCGTGCTGGGCAGCGGCATTGACGTGATTTATCCGGCGGCGCACAAGAACACGGCCCAGCAGATGCTCGAAAACGGCGGATTGCTCAGCGAATACCCGTTCGGCATTGCGCCTGACGCACCGCATTTCCCGGCCCGCAACCGCATTGTAGCAGGCTTGGCCGACGTGACGATTGTGGTGGAGGCGGCTCTCAAAGGCGGGGCACTCATCACGGCCCGCATCGCCAACGACTACAACCGAGACGTGATGGCCGTGCCGGGCAACCTGGAGCAATCGCATTCGGAAGGTTGCAACCGGCTCATCCGCAACCACCAAGCCCACATCTACACCGGCCCGGAGGATTTCGAGTACTTGATGGGCTGGGCTGAGGAGAACTCGCCGAAAAAGAAGCAGCAAGCACGCGACTGGCAGCACCTGCCCGAACTCAGCGAGGCCGAACGCAACGTGCTGAACCTGCTACAGTCCCGCCCCGACATGCTGATTGACGAGCTGAGTTGGCAGGCCCAAGTGCCGGTGAACCAATTGGCTTCGGTGCTGCTGACGTTGGAACTGCAAGGCTTGGTGAAAGCCCTGCCGGGCAAGAAATTCGCGTTGGTGCCGTGAGCCGGCGTTTTGGGCAAAAAATGCCCAAAACGCACAGTCTGGCGTCACGCCTCGGCGTGATGCCTAAACGTTGACCAGCGTCCGCTGGTCGCAAACGAAGTTTGCAGAAGCTGATGTCAACAGAGACAGAAAACGTGAAAAGTGTTTTGAGCAGTTTTTGCCCAAAACGCTTCGGTATGTAAATTCCGTTGGCATCAGTTTTAGCAAACCTACCGGTTTGCGACCAGCGGACGCTGGTCAACAAAAAGCATCACACCGAGGCGTGACACCAGACTGTGCGTTTTGGGCATTTTTTGCCCAAAACGCCGTTTCCAAGAAACTTCGCCTTCACAAACTCGAAATCCGAATTCCGCATTAGTGTTACCACCGTTCCGAAATCGCCTTATTTTTGCGAGCATTTGAATCCGTACAACCTTCATGAAAAAAGCACTTTTCTTATTGTTGATTGCCGTTATTCCCACGTGGGCACAACAGAAAACCGGGTCGAAAAACAAAGCCGCATCGCCGACGGTCGCAGTACCCTCGCAAGCTGTTCGGCCTAAGCTCGTGGTTGGCATTGTGGTGGACCAGATGAGCTACGATTTCTTGGTTCGCTACGACAGCCGGTTTGGAAACGGCGGGTTCAAGCGGTTGGTACGCGAAGGGTTCCTGTGCAAAAACGCACATTATAATTACGTGCCCACTTACACCGCACCAGGTCACACCTGCATTTACACCGGCTCGGTGCCGGCGGTTCACGGCATTGCGGGCAACGAGTGGTTTGACCAACGGACGGGCAAATCCGTTTATTGTACCGAAGACAGCACCGTCCGCACCGTGGGCAGCGAGTCGTTGGCGGGGCTGATGTCGCCGCGCAACTTGCTCACTACCACCGTCACCGACCAGTTGCGGCTCTCGAACAACCGGCAGTCTAAAGTAATCGGCGTGGCGTTGAAAGACCGGGGAGCCATCCTGCCCGCCGGACATTTGGCAAACGCCGCCTACTGGTTCGACTCGTTCAGCGGCAATTGGATCACCAGCGACTATTATATGAAGCAACTGCCCGAATGGGTGCGCCGCTTCAACGACGGCAAGGCTGCCGAAAAGTACCTGTCCAAGCCGTGGGAGCCGCTGCTGCCGCTTGACCAGTACAGCGAAAGCACGGCCGACGA
>JALOMD010000050.1 GCA_025455595.1 Cytophagales bacterium
TATTACCTGACGTTGAGTTTCCGGCTCAAGCAAAATGCGCCTTGGGCCGAGGCAGGCCACGAAGTGGCTTGGCACCAGTTCATGCTCAACGTGCCGCGCGTGGCAGCAACTGCACCGGCGGTCAAACCGGAACCGCTGAAGGTGTTGCAGTTCCCGTCGCGCATTGAGGTGGTCGGCTCCGACTTTTCCATCAATTTCGACAAGAGCGTAGGGGCTTTGGCGGCGGCTCGTTACAAAGGACAGGAAATCATCAAGGGCCAGTTGCGGCCGCATTTCTGGCGGGTACCTACGGACAACGACGAAGGCGGCGGCGTTCCGTTCAGTTTTGCCGCCCGCTGGCGGGCCGTGGGCTTGGACAAAGCCGCCGCCACCGCCGAAAGCATCAACGTGGAGCAACTCAACCCGACGACGGTGCGCGTCACAGCCAATAACCGGGTGAACGCGAAGGAAAAACTACTGTTCCGCCAAAAAACCGTCTATACCATCTACGGCAGCGGCGATGTTTCGGTGGAAACCACTTATACGCCCGTGGGGCAAGTGCCGCCGCTGGCCCGCGTGGGCATGCAACTGTCCATGCCCGGCAGTTACAGCCAAATGCAGTGGTACGGACGCGGCCCGCACGAAAGTTACTGGGATCGAAAGGAAGGTGCGCGGGTGGGGCGTTACGCAGGGAAAGTCACCGACCAGTATTTTAACTACCTGATGGCGCAGGAAAATGGCAACAAAACTGACGTGCGTTGGGTGGCCGTGACCAACCCCGAAGGCGTGGGTTTGCTGGCCGTAGGCGAGCCGCTCCTGAACGTGAACGTCCGCGACTACACCGACGATGCCTTGCTGCGAGCCAAGACCACCCAAGAACTGACCCACGGCTCGGTTACGGTCGTGAACCTTGACTACCAGCAGATGGGCCTCGGCGGTGACGACAGTTGGTCGCCGCGCACACACGCTGAGTATCAACTGCCTGCCAACACCTATACGTACCGTTTCCGCCTCCGTTTCATAGACACAGCCAAAACCACTCCTGACGAAGCAGCCCGCACGCCGTTGCTGCCCGTCGGAAAGTGAGGTCGTGTAACGCCTAATAATACTGATTTTGAATAATGAATTGACTTAAAACTAATGGCTTGCGAATGTGTCAATACGCGGTCAATCTTCAAGTTTGGTATAATGTAGGCTGCCGTTTTGGGCAAAAAATGCCCAAAACGCATAAGCTCAGTCCAAACAACAAACTGCCGAAGAAGCCAAACTACGGAAGAGGCTTTCCGCCGAAACGAACCGTTTTCTTACATTCTTTGCCAAAACGGCTTGTTTACATTCGCCCCGGCGTGGCACATATACCGCAAAAATCAGGTATATGCGCAAGTTCACATTTGGTCAATTGTTCTTTTTCCTTGTCGTGGCGGTGTCAGTTTCGGCCCAGTCGGTGCGGACATACGTGGTGACCAACGAAGGCGACACCGTGTATGCGTCCGTTCGGTTCAATGAACGGTTGGCTGACAACAACCGTGAAGTGTTTGCCTTTGTGAACAGCCGCAATGTTCGCTACACGCCCGCCGACATCAAGGCGTATTACAACGGCTTGCAGGAATACGAAACCCGCAACCTCGGCGACGTACCAGTGTTTCTGCAACGGCACACCGCCGGGCAGGCCAGCCTCTACTACTGCGACGAGTCGGTTTTGGCCGACTTGATCAAGAACTACCCCCGTTTGGGCGACCAAATCGGCTACGGGCTGAAAGACGCTTTGAAAGCCGCCTTTCATTCGAGCAAAGCCATTGCCGGTTTCAGCGGACGTGTACCGGTCATCACTGTCGAAGGCCGCAGCCTGCGCGTGTTCGACCCCAAAATGCCGCAACGCAAGCAAGAACTCGCCGACTTCTTTTACGACTACCCCGGCACCGAGTCGCTGTTGAGTCAAGAGCAACTCACGCCCGAATCGTACGAGCAACTGATCATGGCCTACAACCAGTGGAAGCCGCAAGCCTTGGCCCGTTTGGCCGAAAAGGAGAAAAACGCCACCGGCTTCTGATGAAGTACGATTTACGAGGTACGGTTTCAAATGAATGAATAATCGTTTTTGGGGAAAAATGCCTAAAACGCCTCCAGTCTTTTAATTTTCCAACCATCCAATCTTTTAAGTTTAACTCGCACTTCGCAATTCGCCCCATAGCCGCCTGCTTCATTGCCCTCAAAGCAAAAAGAAAAACAGCGGTTGACTCTCTCAATCCGCCGTTTTGTTTTCTCTGTCCGAAAGCCCGCCGTTGTTACGGCGGGCTTGGCTCGTTATCATAATTTTTACAGATTTTTATTGTCAGCATTTCCTTTGATAAACATCTGCCCGTCAGCGGTTTAATGGTTTTCGTTGACACGATTGCATTTTTGGCAGTTACAAAATGCCGTCCAAAAGTTGACTTTTACAAAAAAAGTTGCCTACCTTGGCTCTCTCCTTAGAAGAATGCAAATACAGCGAGCCAGCGGTTTTTAAAAGAAACGCAATCTTCACAAAAACTCCTTTTTTGCATGGCAACTACTGCTCAAGAGTTGAAAGAAATCTGTTCGCGCATGGATCAAATGCGGAACTTGATCAATCAAAATCCTCGGCAAGCCACCGAGCTTTTCTACGAGCACCCCGAATTGTACGGCCAAATCAAGGAAATAGTAGCCCTGCTGCGCGAGTGGCAACAGGACATGACTGATGTCAACGTCCGCCGCACCAACCTTGACCTTTAGCCTTTCCCAAGCCAAACCCACTCTTTAAAAATGCGTTTTCTGATGGCTTTGTAAGAAAAGTCGTTTCTGTTTCGTTGACAATCAGCGGCATTTGGCGCAACTTTGCAGTCGCAAGTATCATTACGAAACCGTGACGCTGTTTTTCAACCACCTTAGTGTTACCCGCGCCAAGCCATGCTTGCTGCTCGGGCTGTTGTTGCTTTCGGCCCGTGTGTACGCCGGGCAGATCATCATTTCCGGGGTTTACCAAGGGAAAAACCTGTACGTGCAGAATCCGCTGTCGCCTGACAAAGTCGGTTTTTGCGCCAACGAGGTGTTCGTAAACGACAAAAAAACCATCTCAAACATCAAGCTCGGCTCGTTTGAGGTGGACTTGTCGTTTTTGGAAATCGGCGAATCCGTTACCGTACGCATCACGCACAAAGACGGTTGCGCCCCCAAGCTGCTCAATCCGCAGGTGTTGCGGCCCAGTGCGGGCTTTCAGATTGAAGACGTGCGGGTGCTGCTAAACAGCATCGAATGGAGCGTGGCAACCGAAAACAAGGACTTTGTATATAATCTGGAAAGCCTGCGCAACGGCAACTGGATTGTGCTGGCACAGGAAAAGGCCAAAGGCAGCGGAAACGCAGCTTACTCGGTGCCGATGGTACACCCGGCAGGCGAAAACCGCTACCGCATCCGGGCGCAAGACTTGAACAGCCACCAGATGTATTACAGCCGCATCGTCACCTTCGACCCGGACAAAGCCCCTGCGCCGCCGCCGGTCGTCGAGGAGCCGGAACCCATCACTTTCACGCCCAAGAACCCGAAAGACCTCATCACGCTGTCGGCGGATGCGGACTTTGAAATAACCGACAGCCGTAAGAAAATAGTCGCCAAGGGCAAAGGCCGCCGCATCAGCGTGAAAACGCTGAAAGCCGGTAACTACCAGCTCAAAATCAACGAGCAACCGCTGGAGTCGTTTGTGAAAAAATAAGGGCCTCCCCCAACCCCCTCCCAAGGAGGGGGCTTTTTGTTCCCTGACAAATGTGGCAGGATTCATCGCCCCGGAAGATTCGCGTATTTTGATTTACGGCTACCATCCCGGCTCTCCACAACTGATTTACCACCTATAAACGCGACAAGCCGTTTTGAGCAAAAAATGCTCAAAACGGCTTGTCGCGTTTATCTGAATAAAAAAGCCCCCTCCTTGGGAGGGGGTTGGGGGAGGCCCTTATTTTTCCAGCGGCGCGGTGTTGCCTTCCATGTCGGGCACGCTGCCCGGCTCGCGGTGGACGGGGATGGTCACTTCCTCGTCTTCAGCTTCGCCGTTTTCCTTCTTGCCGTCGCCGTTCAGGTAGGCTTGGTAGGCGGTGGGCGCATCGAACGGACGTTTGCCGATCAGGTTTTCCAAATCCGACTGGAAAATAATCTCGCGTTTCAGCAGTTCTTTCGCCAAAATCTCCAATTGTTCGCGTTTGGCCGTGAGCAGTTCCTTGGTGCGGTCGTAGGCCGCCTCGATAATCTTGCGCACCTCCTCGTCAATGGTCTTGCCCGTCTCTTCCGAGTACGGCTTGTTGAAATTGTACTCCGACTGCTTGGAGTCGTAGAACGAGATGTTACCGATCTTGTCGTTCATGCCATAGACGGTCACCATCGCATAAGCCATCTTGGTAATGTGCTCCAAGTCGCTCAACGCGCCGGTCGAGACCTTGCCAAAGGTGATTTCTTCGGCGGCGCGGCCGCCCAAGGTCATGCACATTTCGTCGAACAGTTGCTCGTAGGTGTACAGGAACTGCTCGCGGGGCAGGTATTGGGCGTAACCCAACGCCGCCACGCCGCGCGGCACAATGCTCACTTTCACCAGCGGGTTGGCGTGTTCCAAAAACCAAGCCGACACCGCATGGCCCGCCTCGTGGTAAGCCACGATTTTCTTTTCCTCGGGCGAAATGAGCTTGTTTTTCTTTTCCAAACCGCCGATCACCCGGTCAACGGCATCCTGAAAATCCTGCATGTCAACCGATGCCTTGCCACGGCGGGCGGCAATCAGGGCGGCCTCGTTGCAGACGTTGGCGATTTCGGCCCCGGCGAAGCCCGGCGTTTGGGCGGCCAGTTTCTTAGGCTCCACTTCGGCATTGAGTTTCAGCGGCTTCAGGTGAACCTTGAAGATGGCTTCGCGGCCGTTGAGGTCGGGTTTGTCAATGCTGATTTGCCGGTCGAAACGGCCGGGACGCATCAAGGCCGAATCGAGCACGTCGGGGCGGTTAGTGGCCGCCAAGATGATAACGCCCGAGTCGGTGGCGAAGCCGTCCATTTCCACCAGCAGCGAGTTCAGCGTGTTTTCGCGTTCGTCGTTGGCACCGGGCATGGAGCCGCGTCCGCGCGAACGGCCGATTGCATCAATCTCGTCAATGAAAATGATACACGGGGCTTTTTCCTTGGCTTGCTTGAACAAGTCGCGCACCCGCGCCGCACCCACGCCCACGAACATCTCCACGAAGTCGGAGCCGGACAGCGAGAAGAACGGAACGTTGGCCTCGCCGGCCACGGCCTTGGCGAGCAGCGTCTTCCCCGTGCCGGGCGAGCCGACCAGCAACGCGCCTTTCGGGATTTTGCCGCCGAGGTCGGTGAATTTCTTCGGGTTTTTCAGGAACTCGACGATTTCCTTGATTTCTTCCTTGGCTTCGTCAAGCCCGGCCACGTCGTTGAAAGTTATTTTCACCTTGTTCTCGGCATCGAAGAGCGTGGCTCGCGACCGACCGATGTTGAAAATCTGGCCGCCCGGGCCGCCCGTCGCCACGCGACGCATGATCATCCACAAGCCCACCATCATCAGGATGAACAGGCCCCAGTAGAGCAGTCCGCCAGTGATGTCGGTGCGGGGGTCGATTTTATAGTTGAAGCCCGGCATCCGTTTTTCGAGTTCGTTCTCAAAATCCTTGGCCTCCGATATGTAGAACTGGAAGTGCGGCCCGCCGGATCGGGGCGAGAACAAACTCGGCTTCGGGATGCGGTCGCGGTATTTGATGTTGCGCAGTGCTTCGTCTTTCAGGGTCACTTCCACCGCTTTCTGGTTCGGCAAAATCACCACGTCTTGCAAGTCGCCTTCTTCAGCCATTTTCCAGAACTCATTCTTGGTAATCATGCGGGGGTCGTTGCCGCCTCTCAGAATGGTGAAGATGGCCAACATGACCAACCCCACCACTACCCAGATTTGGTAACCCGGCCGTTGCGGAACTTTGGGAAGCATGGGCTTGCGGCCGTTTTTCTCTTGGTTTTCGTTCATTATTGCGGTTATTAATTAACGGGTTGAAAAGTTAAAAGGTTGGAGGATTACAGGTTCAAGGTTGCAAGTTGAAAAGTTGCCGATTCGGAAGTTCAAGGCCATGCGTTTTAGGCAAAATTTGCCCAAAACGGCATTGGCTCATTTACTCACTTGCTCACTCACTCATTCAAACGTAGTCGCAGGTGCGTCGCCCCAAAGGTCTTCGAGGGCGTAAAACGAGCGGCGGTCTTTCTTGAACACGTGCGCCACCACATCCACGTAATCGAGCAAAATCCACTCGCGGTTCACTTTGCCTTCCTTGTGCCACGGGTCTTCGCCGAGGCTTTTATAGACTTGCTCTTCAATAGAGTTGGTAATCGCGTCAACTTGCGTGTCGGAATTGCCGGAACAGATGACGAAATAGTCGGTAACGGCGTTTTTCACGTCGCGCAGGTCAAGCACCACAATGTCCACGGCCTTTTTCTCTTGCATGCCATGCACCACCAACTGGCTCAATTGTTCCGAACTGATTGCTTTGGCGTTTCTTTTTCTGGTTAACTCCATCATTTGAAAAGTACGAAGTACGATTTACGAGGTACGAATTGTGGGTTGAAGGTTGTGGCTTGGCGTTTTGGGCAATTTTTGGCTAAAACGCTGTTTGTCAAACGACAACTTTGATGTTTTGACTCGACAAAAACGGCTGGCGAGCGGGGTTTTCCTCAGTAAGGAAGTGTAGCTTTGCGGCCGTTTCCGTTCAAACAAAAGTAGGTAACCTTGTACAATAATCCGCCCAAAACGTTGTTCGTCGGCCAAAACCGGCTGTTCCTGCCAGAATGTCATTCCACCAATGACATCGCCGCCGAACTCGGTGCGCAAGCCTCCACGCCCGAAGGCACCGTGGTAATCACCGCCAACCAAACGCGGGGCCGGGGTCAGCGGGGCAACACGTGGCTTGCCGAGCCGGGCAAGAACCTCACCTTCTCGGTGGTGCTGCGGCCCGTATTCCTGCCGCCTGCCGACCAGTTTCTCCTCAATATCACGGTTTCGCTGGCTATCCAACGGTTTTTGTCGGCATACTTGCCGCAGCATTTGTCGGTGAAATGGCCGAACGATGTCTATTGGCAAGACCGCAAACTGGGCGGCGTGCTGATTGAGAACACCTTGCAAGGCAGCCGCTTGGCGCAGTCGGTGGTCGGCATCGGGCTGAACATCAACCAACGCCGCTTTGCGGACGGCCTGCGGGCCACTTCGCTGGCATTGGCAACGGCAGCCTACCTTTTAGTGGAAGACGATTATGATTTGGAAATATTGTTGCCGCAGTTATTGCTTTGCTTGGAGCAATATTATTTAAAACTCCGTGCCGGGGAAGCCGGTTCCCTGCGGGCCGAATACCTGCGGATTTTGTACGGCTACGGCGAAAACCGGCTGTTTCGTGCCGAGAACCGCGTGTTTGAGGGGAAAATCATTGATGTTGACCACGACGGGCGTTTGGTGGTGCAAACACACAACTCAATCCGCCGGTTTGCGTTCAAGGAAATCGAGATGGTTTTTGGGGATGCTTGATGTACACTGGTCTTGAGTCGTTAGTCTTGAGTCTTGAGTAAAAAAACGCAATCAGCGATGACATTGATTGCGTTTTAAGCAAAAACTGCCCAAAACGATTTGGCACGACAAACAGTTGTTTGAAAAACATCAGACATTTATCAGACATTGAGTCGTCCAGCGGCATCTTGGGAAAGTGCCAATGACAAGGCTTCTTTCGCCCGAAACACACGAAAATGCAACAAAGCGTAGGCGAATTGGACCTGAAATGGTTACCTTTGCCGCCCGGAAAACACCAACGAGACGATTTACATTGCAGGCCGCAGGTTGAGAATCAGAAAAATGCAAGGCGGCAACCAGTGCGTTTTAGGCAAAAATTGCCGAAATCGAAGATGCCGCCGATGGCGGTATTGCCCGCCTGCCGGACGGGCAGGAAAACACTGCAACAGGCGAAAACGCCAAACTCCAAACCTTTCAATTTTCCAACCTGAAACCTGTAACCTAAAACCTGCAACCTTCCAACCCTTAATCCCTTAACCTTTAATCCCTCCAGAAATGGTTGAAACAGCTTACGTTCCTTACAAAGTGAAGGACATTGCACTGGCCGAGTGGGGCCGCAAGGAAATCAAATTGGCGGAAGCCGAAATGCCCGGCCTAATGGCCCTCCGCGCCGAGTTTGGCGCGTCGAAGCCGCTGCAAGGTGCCCGCATCGCCGGTTGCTTGCACATGACCATCCAAACGGCCGTGCTGATTGAAACACTGGTTGAACTCGGTGCCGAAGTCACGTGGTCGTCGTGCAACATCTTCTCGACGCAAGACCACGCCGCCGCTGCCATTGCCGCCGCTGGCATCCAAGTCTATGCGTGGAAAGGCCAGACCGCCGAGGAATTCGACTGGTGCATTGAGCAAACGCTGTTTTTCGGCGAAGACCGCCAGCCGCTGAACATGATTCTCGACGACGGCGGCGACCTGACCAACATGGTGCTGGACAAGTACCCGGAACTCATTGGCAACATCGGCGGGATTTCCGAGGAAACCACCACCGGCGTGCTGCGCCTGTACGAACGCATGAAAAAAGGCACCTTGCCCGTGCCCGCCATCAACGTGAACGACTCGGTGACCAAGTCGAAGTTCGACAACCTGTACGGCTGCAAAGAGTCGTGCGTGGATGCCATCCGGCGCGGCACCGACCTGATGCTGGCTGGCAAGGTGGCCGTGGTGGCCGGCTATGGCGACGTGGGCAAAGGCTCGGCCAAGTCGCTGGCGGGGGCTGGTTGCCGTGTCATCGTAACCGAAATTGACCCGATTTGCGCCTTGCAAGCCGCCATGGAAGGTTTCCAAGTGATGAAAATGGAGAAGGCGACTGAAATCGCCGACATCTTCGTGACGGCCACCGGCAACCACTCCATCATCACGGGCAAACATTTCAAGAAAATGAAAGACAAAGCCGTGGTGTGCAACATCGGTCACTTCGACACCGAAATTGACATGGCTTGGCTGAACAAAAACTACGGAAGCACCAAGGAGACCATCAAGCCGCAAGTGGACAAATACACCGTTGACGGCAAGGAAATCATTGTGCTGGCCGAAGGCCGCTTGGTGAACTTGGGCGTGGCGATGGGCCACCCGTCTTTTGTGATGTCCATGTCATTCACCAACCAGACACTGGCCCAACTTGAACTGTGGCAAAACGGCAGCCAGTACGAAAACAAAGTGTATGTGCTGCCCAAGCACCTCGACGAGAAAGTGGCTTACCTGCACCTTGCCAAAGTGGGTGCCGAACTGGAAGAACTCACCCCCGACCAAGCCGAATACATCGGCGTGGACGCACAAGGGCCGTTCAAGAAAGACCACTATCGGTATTAATTCAGGTCAGAGGTCAGAACGCAGAGGTCAGATTTTTGTTTTGACTGAACTCGTAAACGAAAAACGCACGCAGGCGCCTGTGTGCGTTTTTCGTTTTGGGCATTTTTTGCCCAAAACGCTGTTCCGTAGCACCACGCCAGGGCGTGATGCGCCACGCCCAAACATAGCCTTGCCACAGAAATGTTGCATGATTCCAAAATACGACATTCAGTGTTATAACAAACCGAAGAAATCCTAACGGATTTCGCACAGGCTAAAGCATGTACTACAGGCGTTTTGGGCAAAAATCGCCCAAAACGCATTCATAATTCTTAATTCTGAATTAAAACCGTTTTTCCCTGCGCGTGGCTTTCGTAGGCGGCTTCGATGAGGCGGATGGTTTGCAGGGCTTCTTCGGCAGAAACGGCC
>JALOMD010000703.1 GCA_025455595.1 Cytophagales bacterium
GCATGTTGGCCTCGGCATCGGTAGGCGACACCGTGGGGCTGTACGAACCCATCCACGGCTCGGCGCACGACATCACGGGCAAAGGCGTGGCCAATCCGCTGGCCTCCATCCTATCGGCGGCCTTGTTGCTCGACATTTCGCTCGGCCTCAAAACCGAAGCCGAAACCGTGATAAACGCCGTGGCGCAAACCCTCCGGGACGGCTGGCGCACCCGCGACATCGCCGCCGCTGACACGCCGCCGGACAGAATCCTCGGCACTGCCGAAATGGGCGAACAAGTGGCGGCGCGGCTCTGATCTCGGAATTCGGATTGCGGAATAAAGGCGTTTTGGGCAAATTTTGCTCAAAACGCCGACATAACCTTTATAGGGTTCAAAACCCTATAAAGGTTTTTCTGCCATCCCGAAGCAACCGAGAAAATATTGCTTTTCTTTCGGCAATTGTGCGAAATTGCGTTATTTGAAACCTGTTTGCTTGGAAAACCACTATTTGGTGTACTGGCCAACACCCGATTGACCAAACCTAAGTGCCCGACAGAAATCAACTCATATTGTCTTCGGCGCACAATTGACAATACAAGCAATTGATTGTCAATTGCTTGTGGTTTTATTTTTACTGACGACTGCCCACTAACGACTGGGTACTTAAAATGACAAAGCCATGGCTGAAAAAATCCACATCTTCGACACCACCCTCCGCGACGGCGAGCAGACACCCGGTTGCCAGTTGGCCACCCATGAGAAAATAGAAATCGCCAAGGAACTCGAACTGCTGGGCGTGGATATCATAGAGGCGGGCTTCCCGATTTCCAGCCCCGGCGACTTCAACTCGGTGGTCGAGATTTCCAAGGCGGTGTCGGCTCCGGTCATCTGCGCCTTGGCCCGCACGGTTCAGAAAGACATCGACATGGCGGCCGACGCGCTTCGTTTCGCCAAACGCAAACGCATCCATACGGGCATGGGGTCGTCGGACATGCACATTGAGCACAAGTTCAAGTCCACCCGCGAAAAAGTGCTGGAGCAGTCCGTTTGGGCGGTCAAGTACGCCAAGAGCAAGAACGTGGACGAAGTGGAATTCTACGCCGAGGATGCCGGCCGCGCCGACTTGGCGTTTCTGGCCAAGCTGACCGAGGCGGTCATCGCCGCCGGAGCCGACGTGGTGAACATCCCCGACACCACCGGCTACTGCCTGCCCGAACTCTACGGCAAACGCATCCAGTACCTGTTCGACAACGTGCCGAACATCCACAAAGCCATCATTTCCGTCCACTGTCACAACGATTTGGGCTTGGCCACGGCCAATTCGATTTCCGGCGTGATGCACGGGGCGCGGCAGGTGGAATGCACCATTAACGGCATCGGCGAGCGGGCCGGCAACACTTCGATGGAAGAAGTGGTGATGATCATGCGGACGCACAAAGACCTGGGCTTCGACACCGGCATCAACGCCAAGCTGCTTTATCCCACCAGTCAGTTGGTATCCGAGTTGATGCGGATGCCGGTGCAGGCCAACAAATCCATCGTGGGCCGCAACGCGTTTGCGCATTCGTCGGGCATCCACCAAGACGGATTCCTGAAGCACGCCGAAGTCTATGAAATCATCAACCCCGAAGACGTGGGCGTGCCGGCCTCGTCCATTGTGCTCACCGCCCGCAGCGGCCGCCACGCACTAAAGTACCGCTTGGAAATGCTCGGCTATTTGTTTGAACGCGAGGAACTGAACAGCATGTACGACAAGTTCATCGCCCTGGCCGACAAGCAGAAACTCGTCACCGACGACGACCTGCAAGCCTTGGTCACCGCCGAATACCCGGTGAAAGCCGAAGCCGTGCGCAGGCAATAGAAGCCCCACCCGGCCTCCCCCAAGGGGAGGAGACAAAATCGTCTGAACCTTGATTCGCAGGATTGGTGGATTACCATGATTTCAGTTCGTCAATCAAGGCAATCCTTCAATCCTGCGAATCAAGGTTCAGACGATTTGCGTTTTGGGCAAAAAACGCCCAAAACGGGATTGATCAGGCGGCTGTCGCCGCCAGCGTTTTGGGCAAAAAACGCCCAAAACGCCTTTCGACTGCCAACTGCCGCTGCTACTGCCTATTTTTTTCCGCATTCCGAGTTCCGCCCTTCCGCATCCATCAAATGTTCACCTTAAAATACCATTCGTTAAAAGAGATTCCCTTCATTGCCGGCATGTTGGTGCGCATGGCGGGCCATCGCCGCGTGTGGGTGCTGGAAGGCGAAATGGGTGCCGGCAAGACCACGTTGGTGAAAGCCGTTTGCCAACGCCTCGGCGTGGCCGAAACCGTGCAAAGCCCCACCTTCGCGTTGGTGAACGAATACCGCACCGCCGCCGGAGAACCGTGCTACCATTTCGACTTTTACCGCATCAAGACCGAAACCGAGGCAATGGACATGGGCGTGGAGGAATATTTCGATTCGGGCGGCTATTGTTTCGTGGAGTGGGCGGAGAAAATTCCGCACTTGCTGCCAGCCGAATATCTGAAAATTAGTATTAATTTGGATGCAGCAAACGGCCGGACGCTGCACGTAACCGAAGT
>JALOMD010000051.1 GCA_025455595.1 Cytophagales bacterium
TGCGTTTTTGCTTTTCGCCTGTACGCAGAAAGAAGAAACCGGAATAGAGCCTGCACCTGTACGCAAGGACATTGCCAAAAGTGCGAAAGCCTCTGGCCTCTGCGCCGACACCGACAAGCACTTCTATTCCAAGTACTTCATCCATAACAACATCTGGGGCAAAAACGAAACCGGCGCGGGCTGGCAGTGTGTATGGGAAGACGACGGCCCCGGCTGGTGGGCGTGGGGTGCCGATGCCGGTCACCAGAAAGGCAACAACCAAATCAAAGGCTATCCGTCTTGCGTGCTGGGCTGGCACTGGGGCACTTGGTCAAGCAACAGCGGGCTACCGAAGCAAATCAACAGCCTGAACGGCTGTACTTCCAGTTGGCGGGTGTCGGTGCCTAATTCGGGCATTTACAACACATCCTACGACTTGTGGTTTCACAACACCGGCAATCCCGGCTACAACAATCCGAACGGCGAACTGATGGTGTGGATCAACAAGCGGGGCGATTTCTATCCGGCCGGTTCGTACAAAGAGAACGTGAACATAGCGGGGCATAACTGGAACGTGTACCAAGGCACCATCAACTCATGGACGGTGGTTTCGTTGGTGCGCACCAGCAACACAAACGCTGTTTCCAACCTCGACTTGAAAGCCCTGACGCACTACGCCCGCAACAAAGGCTGGTTCGACGGCAACTGGCACTTGACCAGCGTCCAGAGCGGCTGGGAAATCATTGAGGGCGGCAGTGGTTTTCAGACGCAGCAATACAACTGTGATGTCTGGTAGAATGACCGTTTTACAGAAAAATTGCCCAGAACGCTGCACTGTAAAACTGTGGCAACTACAGGTGATTTATGTAGGAAAAGCGTTTTGGGCATTTTTTGCCCAAAACGCACTTGACAACCGGCACTGGCTCCTCAGAGATGGTTTGGGTTCGTTTTTCGGGCAGCAAAGGCGGCTTTTCGCTTGCGGCCCCGACAAGTCGGAAAAAACTTTCGCCGTTTTCTCGGCCCGTAACCACTGGCTACGGGCCGAGAAAACGCCAGCCGAAGAAAAGTTGTTGGCCACATCCGAATGTTAATTTCAGAAAGGCGTGGGTAAAAATCCGACGGGTGCGTATTATGTGGGAAAAGTGTAACCTTGGCTCGAAAAAATACTACTTATGAAAGTACGTTATGCAATACTGATTGCCGTCTTTTGTTTCGCATCCGGCACTCCGTACGCCCAGAAACCCACGTCCGATTTCATCCGCATTGACCAGTTCGGCTACCGGCCGCAAGCCAAAAAAGTGGCCGTGATTGTTGACCCGCAAACCGGTTACGATGCCAACCTGTCGTTCAATCCTTCCACGGGGACGAACCAGTACCAAGTGCGCAAATGGGATACCGACGAAGCGGTTTTCAGCGGCACGCTGGCCCCTTGGAACGGCGGTGCCACCGACGCAACCTCTGGCGACAAGGCGTGGTGGTTCGACTTCAGTGCGGTGACGGCAACGGGCAGTTACTACGTGTTCGACGTGGGCCGCAACGTGGGTTCGTTCAAATTCGACATTCGCGAGGACGTGTACGCCGACGTGCTGCGCGTGGCCGTGCGTATGTTCTACTACAACCGATGCAACCACGAGAAACTCGCCCAGCACGCCGGAGCCAACTGGGCCGACGGGCCTTCGTTTGTCGGGGCCAACCAAGACAAGGCCGCCCGCTCCGTGACCGACCGCAACAACGCCGCCACCGCCCGCGACCTGAGCGGCGGCTGGTGGGACGCGGGCGACTACAACAAATACGTGACGTTTGCACGGATGCCCATGCACCAATTGCTCGAAGCCTACGAAGAAAACCCGTCCGTTTGGGGCGATAATTACAAAATCCCCGAATCGGGCAACGGCATCCCGGACTTGCTCGACGAACTGAAGTGGGAATTGGACTGGCTCAAGAAAATGCAAAACCCCGACGGCGGCTCGCTGGTGAAGATGGGTGCGTTGAAAGACTCCGACGGACAAGCCACGCTGCCGCCCAGCACCGACCCGCGCCCCCGGTACTACTATCCGGGTTTTTGCAGCTCGGCCACGATTACGCTGGCAGGCGTGTTTGCCCATGCGGCCTTGGTGTACAAGACCATTCCTTCGCTGACCTCCTACGCCGACGACTTGAAAACCCGCGCCGTCAGTGCCTTCAACCATTACCAAGCCAATCCCAAATCGGCCGATTGTGACGACGGAACCATCCAAGCCGGCGATGCCGACCGTACGTTGGCCGAGCAGGAACAGCACGCAGTGCAAGCGGCGGTGTATCTGTATGCCCTCACCAACGACAACACTTACAAGCAATACGTGGATGCCAACTATACGAAAGTAAAAGGCGTAAGAGACAACTGGTTCGGGCCGTATGACGTGGATGTGGACGGTGCGTTGCTCTACTACACCAAACTGGCCGGGGCCACGCCTGCGACGGTGGCCGTCATCAAGGAAAAGAAAAGCAACACCGCCGGATATTTCGACGATGCGTACAAATTCAGTGAAAAAGACCCGTACCGTTCCCAAATGCCGGTTTCGTCTTATCACTGGGGCAGCCTGAATCCGCGCGGCTGCATGGCGAGCCTCAACTACGACATGATCACCTACGGCCTTGACCCGGCCAACCACGACAGCTACCGCCTGAAGGCCGAGGAGACGCTGCATTACTTCCACGGCGTAAATCCGTTCAACATGGTCTATATGACCAACATGGCCACCTACGGCGGTGAGAAATCGGTGGACGAGGTGTATCACTCGTGGTTCAAGGAGGGTTCGCCGTGGGACAATGCGAAAACCTCCGCCAAGGGCGGCCCGGCTCCCGGCTACGTTCCCGGCGGGCCGAACAAAGACTACAAGCCCGACGACGGCTCGGCCTGCGTGTTGGCTCCGCCGTGCAACCAACCTGTCCAAAAATCCTACCGGAGTTGGAACACCGTTTGGCCCGATGCCAGTTGGGAAATCACCGAACCGGCCATTTATTACCAAGCCGCGTACATCAAAGCCTTGTCCAAGTTTGCAACAAATGCTAAAAATGAGTTGCCGTTGGTCGGGCAAGTACAAGAACCGACGGCCACCGAAAAAAAAAACGAAATCCCGGCCAACCGACTGAGCCTGTATCCAAACCCCGCCAGCGGCAGCGTCACCGTTGAGTACCAAGCCATCGGCCGCGAACGAGCCGTCATCTCCGTGACCGATGCCACGGGTCGCATGGTGCGCAGCCAACAAGCGGATTTCCAGCCGTCGGTCGGCACGGCTCAGCTTGAACTGCAAAACGTGCCGCCCGGCGTTTACTCCGTCCGTTTCGCCACGCCTACCGGGCAAGCCGTGCGCAAGATGGTGATAATGCAGTGATTTGCTGAAATTCGCCTTCGGTTTAAGAATGTCGTGCCGAACGTGCGCAGTTCCCTGAAGCAACAACCCGACAATATAAAACCCATGCTTGGACGGCTCAGTGTGGCGTTTCATGTCGGCACGTTCTGGGCAAATGTTCGGCACCCGAAGTCGGGATACATGGGCGGCAGGACGTTGATGCGCCGACAGTAGTCGGCTATGGTGTCATCGGTTGTTTACAATTCGGCTTGAAGGCTGTGTTTTGGGCAAAAATTGCCCAAAACGCTTTTTTACGCAGGTCTGCACGCTATGCGTCAGACCGGAAGCATAGGCTCGGCCAAGACAGCAGGTTCGCGTTTCGGTTGTTCCCGCTTCCGACAAGCCTGCCCACGCCCACGCCGAGTGCGTGGCAAGCGAAGTGCGTGGCAGGCAAGCCAGCGGCATGGTCGGGACAGGCAGTTGCGGGATTTGACAATTTTTGCCTAAAACGCCACCAAAATCAGAGTTTTAAACAACCTCTCAGGTATGTGAAGGCGTTTTGGGCATTTTTCGGCAAATCCGTGCCAACGGCTTCCCACTTGGGAGCCTATGTGTAATTTCACAGCACAACAGTTGTTTCTATTTGTTGAATGCCTGTCAGCTTCACGCTTGTATCCCACAAATCATTCTGAAAAGCCGTGTTGTAAGAATCCGGCGACGACGGAATGACTTTTTCGCCTTCAAAATATTTCCCGCTGTGCAAACGAAACGCCTTGTGATACGCGACATTGGCCAAACGCCTGCCCGAGACATCCACAGTGTGCGTATTGCGTTGGAAATAGGCCAAAATCGGCATCACATTTTCCCAAAAAAACCGTAGGAAAGGCGGGTAAGTCCGTGCCAGGCCCGTGCCGGGAACCATGCCGGGGTCAAAGGCATTGACGCGAACAGAAGTGTTGGCCAGCCTGCGTTGCAACTCGTACGTTGTCAGAATGTTGCACAACTTGGAGGTGGAATACCGCCGTTGCCCTACCACACTGCTTTTCTCCGTTGTCTCGACCGGATGGGCCAACGCTTCGGCGGTTTTGTAAACCGGCGGTTCTATACCGGTTTTCTGCGCGGGGTCATGGGTGCCGCTGGCGGTAAATGTGATGCTTGCCTCCGCATCCATCAAGGGCAGCAGCAACAGCGTGAGATAAAAAGGCCCCAAGTGGTTCACGCCGAAGGTAGCCTCGAAACCGTCTTTGGTGTACTGAGTAGCCGCTATGTTCTGAATGCCGGCATTGTTGACCAGTGCAACGATTCGGTTGTTCGGTTCCTGTTCAAACGCAGCTTTGAATTGCTGGACAGAAGCCAGCGAAGCCAAATCCAGCGGCAGATGCTTGAGATGGGCGTGCCCCGTTTTTTGCTGGATTTTGGCGATGGCTTCCTGACCTGATTTTGCGTCGCGGCAGGCAATGATGATTTGCTTGCCAGGGGTGATTTTTGCCATCTGCAAGGCGCAGGCAAAGCCGATGCCCCGGTTGGCTCCGGTGATGATGACTGAATTCATTTGTTTTTCCGTTGATGTACGCCACAAAAGTCCGACAAATGAAAAAGACAGTCTTTGCCATTTGGCAAATAACGAACCGCCTAACGAATGTTTTTGCGGATGCGGCTCAACGACGATTGTGTGATACCCAAGTAAGAAGCCAGCAGTGACAACGGAATCCGGTTGGCAACAGTGGGATAGCGTTCGAGAAATTTCAAATACCTTTCCGTAGCGTCCTCAGCCAGCATCGGACTGATGCGGTTTACCTTGTCCATGAACGCCTTGGTGGTGATTTTGTAAATCATTTCATCCCAGCCGATGATGGTGTCGGAGAGTTCCTTGAAACTGTCATATCCAAAAACAATCAGTGTGCAGTCGGTCACGGCCTGCACATACTCACTCGAAGGAACTTGGTAATTGAAACTGTTCAAATCCACGGCAAAGTTGTTTTCGTCTATGAAATAGCGGGTTATGTCTTCGCCTTTGTTGTTGTAGTAATGCACCCGCAAAATGCCTTGCGTTACGAATGCGACCTGCCGGGCAATTTTTCCCGCCTCCGAGAAATACGCCTCTTTCTTGAGTTGAACCTCTGTAGCCTTGCGCTTCACCAGTTCGATTTGTTGTTGGTTCAGATGCCCGAACTGGAGTATGTAATTGATGAGTGATTCCATGCCTGCAAGTTGGCAAAAAGCAAATACTTTGCATTTGTCATTTGGCAAAAACGAAGACAGAACTTGTGCAAAAAAAGCCAAACACACAGATTACAGATGCCGCTTGTGTTTTTTTAACAATTGCTAAAAAAATATACAGAAAAGACAGCCAGCTTTGTAATGACTAACAGCCGCCAAAGGTTGTTTTGACAGAGCAACAATGATTGAAAAAATATCCCTTTCCTTGTCCAACGCCTACTTGATTTGGGCCAAGCATCCGATCTTGGTGGATACCGGCTGTCCCGGAGAATCCGACAAAATCATACGGTTTCTGGCGGCTAAGAATCTGAAAGTGAGCGACTTGGGACTGATTGTCCATACCCACGCCCATTTTGACCACTGCGGCTCCACTGCCGAGCTGCTCAGAACCGCCCGCGTTCCCACGGCTGTTCACCAAGCCGATGCCCCGTTTCTGCGCAAAGGAGCCTCCCAAACCATTCGTCCGCACCGCTGGCTGGGTCACTTCGCCAAACCCTTTCTGAAACGTCCGTACCCAGCCATTGAGCCTGACATTGTGTTCCAGAACCTGTTGTCACTCACCGCATTCGGCTTGGATGCCGATTTGCGACACACGCCCGGCCACACCAGCGGCTCCTCTTCGGTTATTTTTTCGGACGGCAACGCCATTGTCGGCGATTTGCTGATGGGCAGCCCTTTCCGAAAGGACAAAGCCAATTACCATATTTTTGTCAATGATTTTGCACAAAACAATCACAGCCTCAAAACGGTTTTGGATTTGGGAGCCACCCGATTTTGGGTCGGGCACGGCGGGCCGCTTTCGGCGGAAAGTGTGTTCCGGCGTATTGACTGCCGTTGTTTTTACGACCATTAGCCCTGTTCCGGCACCGGGGTTTGGGCTTTGAAAAAATACTATTTTTTATGCAGGTATTTAAGAATTATCTCGAACGATTCGCCAAACTGAACCAAGAGGAATGGAAACTCATTGAGTCGAAAGTAAAAACGGCTACGCTTGAAAAAGGCGAGTACTTTCTGCGGCAAGGCGAAGTGAATAAAAAGCTTGGTTTCATCAGAAGCGGTGTGTGTCGGTACACGTTTTTGAACGAACAGGACGAGGAAATTACCAAGTATTTTATCCGGGAACAACAATGGCTCAGTGGCGGCGAAAGTTTCACCCAGCAGATTCCGTCTGAAAACAGCATTCAAGCCTTAACAGACACAGAAATTTACGTCATTCATTACGACCGCTACCGGCAGTTGTTCAGTGAAATCAGAGACTGGGCTGTTTTGATTCAGCGGATTACTGAATTTTCATTTGCCGAAAAAGTGAAAAACATCAGTCCGATGCTTTCACAGGATGCCCGCACCCGCTACGAGAATTTTCTGCGCACCCAACCCGACGTGGTGCAGCGCGTGTCGCTGGGCCACGTGGCGAGCTACTTGGGCATCACGCAACAGTCGCTGAGCCGGCTGCGGCGCGATTTGGCGCAACAGGCGTAGTGACGAATCGTTGCGGATTATCCGTAAATATTCGTTAGGGTTACTTTAGGTTGATTATCAGCGTCCCGACAAGTCGGGACGCTTCATAGAACAAAATTTTAAACAACCTCTTACGGTTCAATTTTCCGAGACTTTTGCTGTTTTTTTAACATTTGTGAAAAATCGCCTTCCGAAAGCTCAGTTACTTTGTGTCAATCAATTATTTTTTTCACAGTTGATTGACAGACCCCATGAAAAACTTAGTAACCGGAGCCAACGGACACCTTGGCAACAATGTAGTGCGTTACCTGTTAGCGCAGGGCGAAGAAGTAATAGCCGGGGTGCGCAACACCCAACAAACGGCACCGTTTGTCGGGCTGTCTTGCACCTTGAAGCGAACAGACCTGCTGGACGTACAAAGCCTTGACGCGGCCCTCGAAGGCGTGGACGTGCTGTACCAAGTGGCGGCGGTGTTCAAGCGATGGGCCAAAAACCCGCAGAAAGACATCATTGAACCCAACATCAAAGGCACTGAAAACATACTCCGGGCCGCCGCCCGGGCCGGTGTGAAAAAGGTGGTGTATGTGAGTTCGATGACCACGTTGGATGATACAAAACTGCCTTTGGACGGCAGCACTTGGAACCCCATCGGGCCGGAAAGTCCGTATCCGTATTCCAAAACCGAGTCGGAGAAAGTGGCGCATCGGTTGGGCAAAGAACTGGGACTGGACATTTCGTTCATCCTGCCGTCTGCCATTGTCGGGCCTCATTTTCAGGCCATTACACCCTCCCTCAAAGGCCTCTTTGCCGACCCGTTTTACAAGAAAACGCCTTTCAATCCCAACTTTTACTTTCTCACCGTAGATGCCCGCGACGTAGCCAAAGCATGCTTGCTGGCTGCCCGTAAAGGCAAAAACGGCGAACGATACGTGATTTCGCTGGAACAGCCGCTCGGTTTTGCCCAGATTTTTGAGCATCTGCAAAAGCAATTTCCCGACAGAAAATACAAGTTGCCGCCGCAGGTTTCCAAGACGGCGCTGCAACTGGTGGCGTGGCTGTCCGAAACCGGAGCCAACCTGACCGGCAAAGAGCCACTGCTGACGGTAGCCGATGCCAAGGAGTTCTACGGGCTGTTCCCAACAGCCAACATCGCCAAAGCCCGGCAAGACTTGGGTTTTGACCCCATGCCCCTGGAAACCTCACTAACCGATACATTCCGCTACCTAAGTCAAATGCCCAACTGATAGGTACAAAGTCGTTAGTCGTCAGTCAAAATCAAATTACAAACAGCAGAAGAAATTTCTATAAGAAAAGGCGTTTTATTCAAAAAACGCTCAAAACGAAGCTTCCATCTGCCGAGGTCTGTGGCACACTATACTGTGGTGTATTTGAATTTGCGCGTTAATTGAACCGTCATTGCGAGCGGAACGAAAGCCTGCCCCGATTCGTCGGGGTGAAGCGTGGCAATCTCTCACGGAGTTACGCGCATCTCATCGCGCTGTCGGCCTGTGCGCCACAGGCTTGGGTGGAAATAGTATCTTTTCAAAAGACGAAACCTGCCTGTTTCACCTACCGGCCACAGACAAGCGGCTGAAATTTAACAAGTAGAATTCCTGTTTTTTTTAACAATTGTGAAAAATCGGCAACTGCCTGTGCCGTTACTTTGAATCAATCCCTGACGGATTGATTTTGACACAGAAAAACAAGGCAATGCGGCAGGTTTTGCCTTTTGCAGAGATACTATTTTTCCAAACTAAAACCATTTTCTATTAACAAATTCCTTGTAAGTTAATCAGTAGCGTTTTAGGCATTTTTCGCTCAAAACGCCGCTGATTAACTCTGTAAAATGAACGAGCCTTTTAACTAATCAATCAACGTTCTATCTGTCTATTTTATAGAAACAGTAATTCATTTGTCTATGAAAAAATTGCCTGTCATACTGCTTGCACTTATGTGTCAATTTGTGTTTGCGCAAGCCAACGAACGTACAGTTCCCGCAAAATCGGCGAAACCTGTCAAAGACAGAGTTTCATTTTTTGCCGAACTCAATCCTGTTTCGTTAATCCCCATTACCGGCGACGGAGCTTTGAACGCGGGTGTCGGCGTGTTTTTTCCCAAACAGCGGCTCAGTATTTCTGTTGGCGGCAACACGCCGGTGCAACTCAACGACTTATCGGCTCGCACGCTGTTTAGCAACGGCGAGAATCTGAATGTGTATTGGAACGGGGAGGTGAATATGATCGTGCGTTACCACTTTGCCAGAGAAAACCGTTTTTCAGGTTTGGTGGCACTGGCCGGGCTGGGCTACGAAGGATTTCAAATCAGTCGGCTCAACAACCCGATTAACACCAATGTGAACAACAATTGGTTTGCCGGCGTGGGTTTGGGTTATACAGTGTTTCTGTTTGGTGGCAAAGTTTACCTAACGCCAGGCCTGAGAACGGTATTTCTGTTAGACAATTCCGGACAGAGAACCATTGACGGTGTGAATTATGACTACAACTGGGGATTTTTCCTTCCAGACATCCGCATCGGGGTCAAATTCTGATGCCTGTTAAAACGTTTGGGGTTTCGGCTCTGATAGGGATACTATTTTTTAGACTGAAGGTAAAGTGTCTCCATGCAGCGGTAGCTTGCCCTATTGGTAAGTTGCCGCCAGAGTCGAATACACAAACACACAGGATTAACTGATAACCTATCGAAGCGTCAAAACTGCCATCAATATTTCTTTCTATGAAAATCCTGAAAAAAACACTACAAATCACGGGCCGCG
>JALOMD010000704.1 GCA_025455595.1 Cytophagales bacterium
GGGTCTTATATGTACAAGCTACGGAAGCCTTTCCTGTTCGGCCCGGTAGGCGGCGGACAAACCGCCCCGCCCGCCTTCAAGGCGTATTTCCGAAACGAATGGAAATTTGAGGTTATCCGCGACTTGATAGGTTGGTTTTACCAGCGGTTCAACCCGGCGTGTTACAATACCCTCAAACAAGCAGCGTTAGTGCTGGTCTCGAACAAAGAAACCTTTGACGCAATCAAAAACGTCAGGCAGAAGAAAGAGACGATATACGAGCTGGATACGGCCCTTGCCCGCGACTTTTCGCCCGAAACCTTTCCTGAACGAGAAACACGTAGCAAAATGCGCATCTTGTGGGTGGGACGGATTTTCTCGCGCAAAGGCTTGGAACTTGTTTTCCAGAGCCTGCAAAAAGTAGATGCCCGAAAATGCGATTACACGCTTGACATAGTGGGCCACGGGCCTTGGGAGCATTACATCGAAGAATGGAAGCACCAGTATGGCATTGCCGACCGCGTGACATGGCACGGAAAACTGCCTTATGCCGAGGTGAAAAGATTTTACAAAGAAGCTGACGTTTTTATTTTCACCTCCTTGCGCGATGCCGTAGGTGTGCAATTGCTGGAGGCAATGGCTTGGGGCCTGCCCATCGTCACCCTTGACATGCACGGCGGCGGCCTGCTGATTTCGCCTGACTACGGCATAAAGGTACCGCCCACCACTCCCGAGGAAACTACTTTCAAGATTGCCGAAGCCGTACAGTGGCTCTACGACCACCCGTTGGAGAGAACCGAAATGGGTCGTCGCGGCTTTGACTTTGCAAAGACGTTGAACTGGGACGCGAAAACCGACAAGATGATTGATACGTACAAAAGCACTTTAGAAAAACAAGCAAAGCAATGACCAGCAATCTTTGGATTGTCATACCGGTTTTTAACCGCAAGAGCTTCACACGGGAATGTTTGCAGGCCCTGCGCAAGCAGACCGTGCAGCATTTCACCACCGTTGTTGTAGATGACGGCTCAACCGACGGCACGCCCGACATGCTGCGTGCCGAATTCCCCGAAGTGGTGCTGATTGACGGCGGCGGCGATTTGTTCTGGACGGCTGCCGTGAACATGGGCATCCAACACGCCCTTGACAATGGTGCCACCTGCGTAATGACACTGAACAACGATACATTACCCACGGAGGACTTCATTGAGAAAAGCCTACAGGCCCATCGAGCCCAACCGACAGCGGTGATTGGTGCTTTGGAAATTGATGCGCATACCAAGCAGATCATCTATGGCGGCGAAACCATAGACTGGGTGCTGGCCACGGCCCGCCAACTGCCCCATGCCACCGCCGACGGACAGCAAACAGGTCTGCAACCTGTCTCGTGGTTGCCGGGTCGTGGGCTGCTGATTCCGCGTGCCGTGTTTGAAAAAATCGGCTTGATTGACGTGAAACGTTTTCCTCACTATTACGCAGATGTGGATTTTACGCATACGGCCCTGCGCAACGGGTTCCCCAATTTCATCAACTATGACGCAAAACTGATGACCTATCCGGAAGAGTCGGGTGACCGGAAGAACAAAGTGAAGAAAAGCTTGAAGAACTACTACAATCACTTGTTCAGCATCAAGGGCGGCGGCAACCTGCGCGACTTCACCCGTTTTACGCTTAAAAACTGTCCCTTCTATTTCATACCCACTTACCTGATCATTGGCTATCTCCGCCGCATGGGTGGTTACTTCATACACTGAGCAAACGTAACCCGGGGCATGCAAAGCGTTTTGGGCGATTTTTGCCCAAAACGCATGTAGCACAACATTCATGTTGTGACTGTACGCAAGTCACGCCATTGCCCGCGCAGCCCGGCACAACATGAATGTTGTGCTACAGGCGTTTTGGGCATTTTTTGCTCAAAACGCCTGTAGCACTTCGGCCAAGACGGGCACACTCCTCCGAGCCTGTAGTTTGTTGCTCTTTTCTCTTTCCAAAAAAGCACGTCATGCCACAAAACAGTGCAAACACCGGACGGATCTTCCAAACACCCGTACTGTTGATTGTTTTCAACCGTCCGCAAACAACGGAGCGGGTTTTCTCCGCCATCCGAAAGGTGCGGCCGCAAAAGTTGTACGTAGCAGCCGACGGCCCCCGTGCAGACAAAGCGGATGAGGCGGAAAAGACCCGGCTGACGCGTGAAATAGCCACGCGTGTGGACTGGGACTGCGAGGTGAAGACCTTGTTCCGTGACGAGAATGTAGGTTGCGGACTTGGCCCGGCCACGGCCATTTCGTGGCTGTTTGAGCAGGAGGAACGGGGCATTATTCTTGAAGATGATTGCCAGCCGAGCGAAAGTTTTTTTTTGTTCTGCGAGGAAGTTCTGAAACGGTACGAGTCTGACAATCGCGTGATGCAAGTGTCGGGCATGAATCCGTTGGGTGACTGGTGCCACGACCCGGACTACGACTACTATTTTTCGGAGGCAGGCATCACTTGGGGATGGGCTACTTGGCGGCGGGCGTGGCGGTCATACGACTATTATGTGCCGAATTTCAAAGAAATGTTGCACAAGGGATAT
>JALOMD010000052.1 GCA_025455595.1 Cytophagales bacterium
TTTTGCCGGCTGGTCGGCGGACGACTTGGGGAAAATCGCGGCGCAACTAAACCGCTTTTGCGCCGGTTCTTTCGAGCAGAACTACGTGGCCTACCGACAGAGCGAAGATGTGTCTGGCTTCGTGTTTCTACAGAAAGCCTACGCCCTACAACCCGACAACCCGCTGACGTACGCCGACTTTATTCTCTATTACGAACAGACGGGAAACGAAGCCGAGAAAACACGTTTTTGCCGCAAATGGCTCGACAGCAAGGATTTGTCGGTGGGGCTGTTGTCGTATTGCTACAACCTGCTGATGTCGGTAGAGGCGAACGGCATTCTGCTGAACACTGGCGAAAGCACCACACTGCCGCTTTGGGTGCTGCAAAACGCCACGCAAATGCGTCCTGATGTGGCGGTGCTGGATCTGGTTCTGATGCAAGACGTGGACTATCGCAAACATATCTTGTCCAAACACCGGCTCCAGTACGACGAGACAGCGTTTTCGGCAAAATTTGCCGAAAACGCTACTGAACGTCTCTCCGAACAGTTGAGCAAACGCAATCCTGAGCGTCGTCTGTACTTTTCTGTAAACATGCCGTGGGAAATGCTTGCGCCGCTGCAAAACCGTCTGTTCGTAGTAGGTTTGGCCTCGCAGTTCAGCGACCAACGGATGGACAATGTGACGAAAGTGATGGACAACTTGGAAAACCGTTTTCTGCTCGACTATCTGCGGGCCGATTTTGGCGGCGAAAATAGACAGTCCACGTGGCGGGTGCTGAACGCCAATTACATTGCGCCTATGCTGCTGCTTCACACCCACTACCGGCACACCAACAACCCGGAAAAAGCCCACCGTTGGGCCGACTTGGCCCTGCGCATCGCCCAAGACCGTGGCAAAGCGGAAGAAGTAAGCAATTACTTAAAAAACACAGAGAAAACACAGACAAACAATCAAATTACAAAAGTCGCGGAGCCGCAAAAAACGCGAGTTGTTGCCAAAATCAAGGTTGAAGAATTGGAGAAATCGTTCAAGCAGATTTTCGGCAATCTATACGCCCAACAGACTGAGGTGACCAACAGAGAATACCAGCGTTTTTTAGATTATTTGCAAGAAACCAAACAGACGAAAGACTACGAAGCCAACAAGCCAGACCTTTCGGGTTACGACGGCATTGCGGCCACGATGATGCAAAACTATCATCGCCCCGTGGAAGACATACAGGATTACAAGCCCAGCCAATGGAAAATGTTGAAAGAACGCACTTACATAGAGTATCCGGTCATCAATATTTCGCACGAGGCGGCGTTGAAATACTGTACGTGGCTGACTGAACAATACAACCAAAATCCCAATCGAAAATACGGCAAGGTACGTTTCCGCCTGCCGACGTTGAACGAATGGCGCATTGCGGCCGTCGGGGCCAAGCAGTTGAATGCGACCGAGCCTTTGTTTGAGAACTTGAAGCTCACTTACAAGCCGTCGAAAGAAAAAACGATAAAGGAAATTGCTGTGGCAACGGTGAAATACCCTTGGTGGCGGGTGGCACCGCAACTGCCTCACAATGAACACGGTTGCTACTTGGGCAATTTCCGCGTGGATTCCAGCAGTTGCATGGTTTTCGGCGATGGCTTTGGATTTACCAGTCCCATCGGCTCTTATTTTGCCAATGACATCGGTCTGTACGACGTGGTGGGCAACGTGGCCGAAATGATTTCTGAAAAAGGAAAGGCATGCGGCGGCAGTTGGGATCATCTGCCGCAGGAAGCGACGATAACCAGCGTGACGGATTATGACAAATCCGAAGCCCGCGTGGGGTTCCGGGTGTTCATGGAAATAGTGGAGGAAAGGAAACCGGAACCGTGAGCACAGTTCCGAAATCGGTGCTTCTGTCAATGGCAGTACTCTGTTCCTGCACAAAACCGATTGCCGTATTTCACTGGAACGCCAAAGAAGCGGCAATGGTGCGCAAGTCGCGGGTAGTGGCCAAGACTTCGTGGGGCTATCCGAAGCACAGATTCTATTCGTATGTCATTTGCTTCAACAAAAGCTGCATCGCCAAGGCCGAGTGGAAAAACAAGCAACAGAAAAACCGGTTCAAAGGATATAAAAACAACAAGCCGCCGCAACGAAAACCGCCTGTACAGAAAAGAGACACGTTGATTGTAAAAAACACAGAAACCGACAGAAAAACAACAGACACGACAAGCGTAACAGAAGCACAAAGAACAATTGTATTGCAAGACATTCTGTTCAAAGTGAACAGTACAGAGATGACACAACCTTTTTCAGCACCGTTGGATTCGTTGGTACAGACGATGAAACAGCAGCCCAAGCTGAAAATCAAGATTCACGGACACACAGACAATACCGGAAACGAAGCGAAAAACGTGAATCTTTCGCGCGAACGAGCCGGTGTAATCGCCGATTATTTGATTGAACGGGGCATTGCCAACGAACGCATCCGTTTCCAAGGTTTCGGCAGTGCGCAACCCATTGCCGACAATGCTTACGAAAGCAGCAGAAGCCTGAACCGACGGGTGGAAATATTGCTGTACGAGTAAGTGTTCTGGACAGCGGTTTGGGCAATTTTTGCTTAAAACGCAAGCCCCCTCCCAGCCTCCCCCCAAGGGGGAGGGGCCGGGGGCGAGGTTTTTCCTGACACAAATCATATAGGACTATAGTTACCTTATGTTGGCAATCAGTCAAAAACAACTTTAAAAAACACCTGACAGCTAAACTTGCAACTTGCAACCTTCAACTTGTAATCTTTAACCTTCAACCCGTTTCAATGTTTTTCCGCAAGTCTTATCAGTCGCATGCAGACGAGGCATTGATGGCACTCATCCAAGCGGGCAATGAGCGGGCATTTGAGGAATTGTACAGGCGATACAGCAAGCGGCTGCTTTATTATTTCTATAAAATGCTGGGACGCGACGAAGCAAAAGCACAGGATTTCCTACAGGATTTGTGTGTGCGCATAGTTGAGAAAGCCCATTTGTACAAGCCGGAACATCGGTTTGAAACGTGGCTGTTTTCCGTAGCCCACAACCAATGCAAAAACGAATACCGCCGGACGGCCTTGCACAACAATTTGTTTGAAGAAACCGAAACCAGCCAAATTCCTGATTTTTCGGCAGATTTCACAGAAAACCACGATACAACCGTATTCAGACAACTGCTGGACGAAGAATTGGACAACATGGACGCTGAGCAACGCACGGCTTTTGTGTTGCGTTACCAAGAAAACCTGAGCATTGAGCAAATAGCCCAAGTGCTGAACTGCCCGGAAGGCACTGTAAAATCACGTCTCTTTTATGTAAAGAAACGCTTGGCCGTCAAGTTGCGTGTGTTCAAGCCATATGAATAAATGTCTGTAGTTTTAAATGCAGATGTGTTTTTATAGCCAATATGCTGTTGAAAACCTCACCCCCGGCCCCTCTCCGTAAGAGAGGGGTGCGTCTCGCGATGAGCCGAGCCTTTGATCTCAAATAAGTCTGTACGAAAGGCTCGCATGGTTGAAAAGTCACCCCTCTCTTACGGAGAGGGGCCGGGGGTGAGGTTTCCGCTTTCAATAATGCGTTCCCGGCAGCAGGTAGTTGGTCACGTAGTCGGTGATGCCGTCTTCGAGGGAATGGAAGGGTTTTTCGTAGCCGATGGAGCGGAGCTTGCCCATGTTGGCTTGCGTATAGTACTGGTACTTGTCGCGGATGTCGGCAGGCGTGTCTATGAACTCGATGTGCGGCTCCTTGCCCAAGGAGCGGAAGGTGCTGAGGGCCAAGTCCATGAACGTGCGGGCCTTGCCGCTGCCGAGATTATAGATGCCCGAATGCCGCCGCGAATGCATCAGGAACATGCACACTTCCACGAGGTCTTTCACGTAAACGAAGTCGCGCATTTGGCCGCCGTCCGGAAAGTCGGGGTGGTGCGAGCGGAACAGCCGCATGGCCGACGTGTCGCGGATTTGGTGGAAGGCGTGGAAAATCACCGAAGCCATGCGGCCTTTGTGGTACTCGTTCGGCCCATAGACATTGAAAAACTTCAGCCCGGCCCAGAAAAAAGGCTTCTCGGTTTGCTCCAAAGTCCATTTGTCGAACTCGTTCTTGGAATAGCCGTACGGGTTCAGCGGTTTCAGGTTCGGAATCACCGCCTCGCTATCGTCGTAACCGAGTTCGCCCATCCCGTAAGTAGCTGCTGATGAGGCGTATATGAGCGGAATCTGGTAAGCGTGGCATTTCTGCCAAACCTTTTTGGAGTAGCACAGGTTGAGGCGTTCAAACACCGCCCAGTCAAACTCGGTCGTGTCGGTGCGTGCCCCCATGTGGAACACAAACTCCACTTCCTCGTGGTTGGCATCCAGCCAGTTGAAAAAGTCGTCACGGTGTACGCGTTCCTTGATTTTCTTCCCTTCGAGGTTGCGGTTTTTCGCTTCGTCCGAGAAGTCGTCAACGGCGATGATGTAGTTGAATTGATCGGTGTTCAGGCGGCTGATGAGGCAACTCCCGATAAATCCAGCGGCTCCCGTAACGATAATCATAAATGGTGTTTTTGGAGGGTTTGAAGATTTTCGAAACGCTGGTGAAGAAACCTAAAAAGAACGCCGCGAAAAGACCCGCCAGACTTACGCCGCCGAAAATTTCAATTATTTAGCAAGTGTAGGTGCGAAACAGAAGAAAAAAGTGCGACAAATTTACGACTAAAAAAACGGAAACAATGCAACAAAATATTAATAAAAAATGGTACTTTTCTTATACAAGGTATCTCTATTTGCTTCCCGCAACCGAACCCGCTATTTTTGAATTTTAAAAGGACAGATTCGGCAGGTCGTCGCCGCACCGAAAGCATAAACAACAGCGACTGGCCACTGTCGGCTTTTTCTTCATCACCATGATTTACATCAGCAGAAAAGAGCATTTCAACGCCGCCCACAAGCTGTACAACCCGAACTGGTCGAGAGAGCGGAACGAGGCGGTGTTTGGGCCGTGTGCCAACGAATATTACCACGGACACAATTTTGAATTGACGGTAACCGTAAAAGGCCGCCCCGACCCGGAAACGGGCTTTGTGATGGACATGAAAAAACTCGGCGACCTGATGAAAACCCTCGTGGTTGACCGTGTGGATCACAAGAACCTGAACGTGGACGTGGATTTCATGCGCGACAAAATGGCCAGTTGCGAGGTGTTCATTGAGGAAATCTGGAAAATCCTGGCCCCTGCCATTGCGGAAGCCGCCCCGCACGCACGCCTGCACAAACTGCTGCTCGTGGAAACACCCAAGAACTTTGTCGAGTATTATGGAGAATAGCCTCCCCCAACCCCTCCCGAGGAGGGGGGCAGCCCCACCCCGACCCTCCCCAAGGAGAGGGAGTTTCTTTTCTCCTCCCCCTTGGGGGAGGCCGGGAGGGGGCTGTCCATGAAGTACTACTTCATCGCCGGGGAACGGTCGGGCGACTTGCACGCGGCCAATTTGATGAAAGCCTTGCGGCAAGAAGACCCGAAGGCCGAGTTCAGGGCGTGGGGCGGTGACGACATGCAGGCGGCCGGGGCGCAATTGGTCAAGCACTACCGCGAGATGGCTTTCATGGGTTTTTGGGAAGTTTTCAAGAACCTGCGCACCATCCGAGGATTCCTGAAACACTGCCAGCAGGACATCTTGGCGTGGCAACCCAACGTAGTGGTTTTGGTGGACTACGCCGGTTTCAACCTGCGCGTGGCGGCGTTTTGCAAGCAGCACGGCATTCGCACGTACTACTACATTTCGCCCAAGGTTTGGGCTTGGAACCAGCGGCGTGCCCTCAAAATCAAGGCTGTGGTTGACCGTATGTTTGTGATTTTGCCGTTCGAGCAAGATTTTTTCCGGCAGTTCGACTATGAAGTTGACTACGTAGGCAATCCGCTGCTGGATGCCATTCACGCCTTTCGGCCCGATCCGACCCTGCGTACCCAAATCCAGCCCGACGACCGGCCGGTGATTGCCTTGCTGCCGGGCAGCCGCCGCCAGGAGGTGGAAAAGATGTTGCCCGTGATGCTGGCCGCCGCCCGGTTGCTGGAGGCCGCCCAACCCGGCCGTTTCCGGTTTGTGGTGGCGGGGGTTTCCAACTTGCCGCCGGCATTGTACCAATCCGTCGCGGGTTCCGGCCTGTCCGCAGCGGTTTTCTATGACCAGTCGTACGAAATCCTCGCTTGCGCCACGGCGGCTTGGGTCACCAGCGGCACGGCAACGCTGGAGACGGCTCTTTTCAACGTGCCGCAGGTGGTTTGCTACCGCACCAGCGGGTTCACCTACCAAATTGCGAAGCGACTCATCAAGGTGAAATACATCTCGTTGGTGAATCTCGTGGCCGACGCGCCGGTGGTGTCCGAACTCATCCAAGATGTCCTCACGCCCGAAACCGCCTCCGCCGAAATCAGCCGCCTGTTACCGGGGCAACCCGGCCGCGCTGCACAACTGACAGGCTACGCCCGTATACAAGAGCGGATGGGCCAACCCGGAGCCTCGGCCCGCACTGCACGTCTGATGGTCAGCTACTTACAAGAGTGATAAGTGATGAATGATGAGTTATGAGTGAAGTGTTTTGGGCAAATTTTGCCCAAAACGCTTTTAGTCTGACTGGTGTCACGCCGAGGCGTGATGCCTCGGACTGGCGCAAGCGTCCGCTTGTGCCTTTTTGTTTGACCAGCGTCCGCTGGTCGCAAACCGACAGGTTTGCTAAAGACGAAACCACGCCGAGGCATAAATGTGAAAGGCGTTTTGAGCGATTTTTGTCCAAAACACCTGTTGTTGTTTCCTGTTTTCGTTGACATCGGTTTTTGCGAGCCTTTGGCTCGCGACCAGCGGACGCTGGTCCGCCTGTCGGCATCACGCCGAGGCGTGACATCAGACACAGACTTTGGCATGAGTTGGGCGTTTTAGGCAATTTTTGCCCAAAACGCCGCGCTTCGTTCGGTTTTCATTTCCCGCCTCCTTGGTGATACCGCACCAGCCCCTCCACCGGGTTGTCAATGATGTTACCCATCGTCATTTGCCGCTCGGCGATGGCTTGGCGCAACAGGTCTTGGTAGTGGAACGCGATGGAGCCGGTGAAATGAACCGGATACCGGGCGTAGTCGGTGAATTTGCGCACGTAGCGGTCAAGAAAGAGGCCGAAGCCGTCGGCAATCAGGCGTTGGGCGTAAGGGTGCGCCAAATGGTCGGAGAGGAAGCGGGAGTAGGCGGCAAAGTAACTGTTCGGAAACGGCTTTTTGTAAGCGTTTTCCAACACGGTTTCTATGGACGGTTGGTATTTCTGGGCAAAATCAGCACGCAGTTCGGTGGGCATTTCTTCGTGGAAGTAGTGCTGAATCAGCGTTTTGCCCAAGTAGCCGCCGCTGCCCTCGTCGCCGAGCCAGAAGCCCAGCGACGGCCGCCCGGCCACAATGTCGCGGCCGTTGTAGAGGCACGTGTTCACGCCCGTGCCGAGGATGCACACAATGCCCGCCTCACGGCCGCTCAGGGCACGCGAAGCCGCCAGCAGGTCATGCCCCACGTGGATGCTGGCCCGTGCAAACAGCCGCCCCACGCCTTCGCGCACGATGCCGCAGTTTTTGTCGGTGGAGCAGCCCGCGCCGTAGAAATGGATTTCGTCAATGGCCGTGGTGCCCAACTGTGGAAGCAGTTCGGAGGCAATTTCGGCGTAAATCTGGTCGGCGGTCTGGAAGTACGGGTTGAACCCGGCGGTCTTGGCCGCCTGCACGGAACCGTCTTGGGCCAGCAGCCGCCAGTCGGTCTTGGACGAGCCGCTTTCTGCAATGAGCACCATTTTGAAGTACGATTTACGAGGTACGATTTACGAATTCAGGTCAGAAGCCTGCCCTGACCTGTCGGGGGTCAGAATGCAGAGGTCAAAACGGCGTTTTGGGCAAAAATTGGTTAAAACAACGTCATTCACAAGGCGCGTGCCGTGCATTTCGCCTTACAAATACTTGTTCGCCAGTGCTTTTATCAGTTCCTTCTTGTAATCCAAATACTTTGGCACCTGAAAAGAGCCTTTCAATGCTTTCGCAACCGTCGTCACTCCGACTGGCGCAAGCAAGGGCACTTGCGCTAACACGGTGTTTTAGAGACTGTTTGCGTTAATTTTTCGGGCTGCAAAGGCGGCTTTTCGGCTGCGGCTTCGCCGTTTTCTCGGCCCGTAGCCTCCGGCTACGCCTCTCGAAAACGGCTCGCCTCGCCCGGAAATCCGCTCTTTTCGCTTCCGAATAATTAACTCAAACAGTCTCTTAGGAAATTTTTGTCTAAAACGCAGAAAAAGCCTGTTTTCGAGCCGTTGTTTTGGTTACGTCCGTATGGCAATGCCCGAAACTTGGCTAACCGACAAGTCTCGTTTTCAAATAGTTTTCCGGTGTCATCACCAAAAGCGTACTGTGCTTGTAATCCTTGAGGTTGCGGGTGACGATCACGTCAATGAGACCGTTGCTAACCGCCGAGAAATGTTGCAACGCGTCTTCAAAATCCCTGAACTCCGAAGTGAGTGCTTGCAGAATCGTGTTTTTGTCTATGTGCGAAACTTCAACAATGGAAATCAACAGTGTCAGCTTCTTGCTCACATCTTCCTGTGGCGCAGTCTGCCGGAGCAGATAGTACACGTTGCTGACAATGACAGGCGTTACATAACCCGCGATTTCCTTCTTTTCGCACAAGGAAAGCACACCTGCTACGTGTTCGGCGAACGGTTCCCTATTGAAGAAAAAATCGAGGATAGCATCGCTGTCTATCAGTATCTTGTTCATCATAGGTGGATGAAATGCAAAGAGATTTTGCCCAATCAGATGTTGATCTCAAAAAACGCCATGCGTTTTAGGCAAACCCGCCTGTCGGACGGAAAGGAATTGTAATATCCCGCATTAGGCGGAAATGCCCAAAAAACGGCCCTACATGTATTTTTTCGCTAACGCTTTTGCCAATTCTTTTTGGTAATCAAAAGATTCCGGTGCAGAGAAAGAACCTTTCAACGATTGCACAATTGGCGTTTCGGTGGGTTGGCCGACTTTGGGTTCACTCACTATTGCTTTCAGATAGTTTTCCACCAAGCCCGACAAACTCTTGCCTTTGTCCTTCGCGTACTTTTTCGCTTCCTCTATGACCGACTGTTCGATGGTTAAAGTGAGTTTCGTGTTCATAGGATTTGGGGGTTCGTTTGAGTGCCAAAGTTACGCAATTAACTTAACACGTGTAAGTGGATTTGAGTTTACACGTGTTAAGTTAGCTTTGGATACGGAGTGCAGATGCTTGCGTTTCGCCTGTGGTTGCAAATACGGGCGTTTTGAGCAAAAAATGCCCAAAACGCCCGTAGCAAAAGACTATTGTATTATGCATCAGCCAACTTGCCCACCACGTCGAATTTGTCGAACACGTTTTCATTGTGCGGGGCATCGGCCATTTCGGCGGTGAGGTCTTGGCCGGCCCAATGTTCGTAGTGCTGGCCGTTGCGCCACAGTTTGGAACGGTTCACTTCGTATATCAGGCCTTTGTAGGCCACCCAAATCTCGGGTTTGTCTTGGCCGTTGCGCAGGGCCAATTGGCTGCGGGTGTAGGTTTGCACGGGGACGAGTGGTAAGTGGCAAGTCGTAAGTGGTAAGTGGCGAGTCACAAGCGTCTCACTTGCGACTTGCGACTCCCCACTTACCACTTTATTGTTTCGACGTGATGTGCGTGTAGTCTTTCAGGATCGTTTGCAGAAAGTCAACGTTCGGTTCGTTGCTGGTGATGCTTTTTTTTTTTT
>JALOMD010000705.1 GCA_025455595.1 Cytophagales bacterium
TGCACAGGCTAAAGCATGTGCTACAAACAAAGCGTTTTAGGCAAAAATTGCCCAAAACGGCAACTGCTTTCTGAGAAATTACTGTAAAAAACAAACAACCTTACAACCCAATCGACTTTCCATGCAAACCACAACCTTCAAATGCCTGTTGTTCGTCTGTCTGTTCGGCCTCGCGTCGTGTGCAGCCACAGACCCGGCGCATTGCAAACGCCCAAAAAACAAAGCCAGCAAGTCGTTGGTGTACAAACGGTAAAGCATTTTTTGTATGAAAACAAGGTGACAAAAACTTTGGTCTGTTCTCTGTAGACAAAAATCCATCACAAAGCGATTTTCGTCTGTGGAGAGCAAAAACGTTTCTATTTCCCACGAACAACACCATGAAAAAACTTCTCCTTCCCATCGGCCTATTGCTGATGTCGGCCACTACCTTCAATGCAGAACAGTCCAACCGGGCCATGTTCAATCCACCGGCGGATGATTTGAAACTCTACCTGCCCGATGACTTGGAAGTGAGCCTTTGGGCCGAGTCGCCGATGTTTTACAACCCGACGAACATGGACGTAGATGCGCGGGGACGCATTTGGGTGACCGAGGCTGTGAACTATCGCAATTTTAACAACGACTCCACCAAGTTTTTCCATCACCAAAAGGGAGACCGGGTGATGATTCTCGAAGACACCGACCAAGACGGAAAAGCCGACAAATCAACGGTTTACGTAGAGGACAAAGACCTCACCGCGCCGCTGGGCATCGCCGTGATTGGCAACAAGACCATCGTTTCCTGCGCCCCGAATCTGATTGTCTATACCGACGAAAACGGCGACGACAAGCCCGATAAAAAGGAAATCCTGCTCACCGGATTCGGCGGCTTTGACCACGACCATTCGCTGCATTCCGTCGTGACCGGGCCGGACGGCAAGTGGTACTTCAACACCGGAAACGCCGGGCCGCACGTAGTCAAAGACAAGTCGGGCTGGACGCTGCGTTCGGGAAGTTTGTACACCGGAGGCACGCCGTATAACGACAAAAACCAAGGCAACATGGTCAGCGACGACGGCAAGGTGTGGGTCGGCGGCCTGCAACTGCACATCAACCCCGACGGAACGGGCATGAAAGTGTTGGGTCACAACTTCCGCAATTCGTTTGAAACCTACATTGACTCGCGCGGTGACATGTGGCAGAACGACAATGACGATCAGGTAGTTACGTGCCGCGTGAGTTGGCTCATGGAAGGCGGCAACGCGGGCTATTTCAGCACCGACGGCACCCGCTACTGGCAAGCCGACCAACGCCCCGGCCAAGACATGTTCACCGCCCACTGGCACCAGGAAGACCCCGGCGTGATGCCCGTCGGCGATAACTCCGGAGCCGGTTCGCCCACGGGCATTGTCGTGAACGAAGGCGATGCGTTGGGCGAGAAATACCGGGGCATGTTGCTCAGTGCCGACGCGGGCCGCAACGTGATTTTCGGCTACAAACCCGAACTGACCGGCTCTGGCTACGACCTGAAAGGCAAACGGACGAATTTCATCACCTCGTCGCCGCAGGACGACGCGGGCTACGTGTGGAACAATGAGAAATTCGCCACCGACCTCACCAAGTGGTTCCGCCCCAGCGACGTGATGATTGGCACCGACGGTGCCATCTACATCGCCGATTGGTACGATGCCGTGGTTGGCGGGCACCAGATGAAAGACGAGAAAGGCTACGGCCGCATCTACCGCATCACCCCGAAAGGCAAGAAACTGACGGCCCCGAAAATTGATTTGACTACAACCGCCGGGCAAATTGAGGCGTTGAAAAATCCGGCGGCCAACGTGCGTGCGTTGGGATTTGCGGCTCTGAAGGCGCAGGGCAAAAAATCTGTAAAATCAGCCAAAACGCTGTTAAACTCACCGAATCCGTACCACCAGGCGCGGGCGGTGTGGCTGTTGTCGCAACTGGGCGACAAGGGCGTGGCTGAAGTGGAAAAAATAGTATCTTCTACAGACGAAAAACTACGGGCAACGGCTTACCGGGCGTTGCGCCAAGTCTATCCCGGCGAACAGATTATTCCGCTGGCCGAAAAATTGTCTTCTGATCCGTCGGCTTTGGTTCGACGCGAAGTGGCCGTTTCGCTGCGCGATTTGCCGATAGAGAAGACAAAGGAAAGTCTGTTGCGAATCCTAAGAGCCTATGATGGAAAAGATGCCTATTATTTGGAAACTGTTGGTGCCGCTTTGGATGGTAAAGTGGATATACTTTACCAGCAGATAAATTGGTTGTTTGTTAGAAGTACTGATGTTGAGAACGAGGAGAATATAAAAACGTGGAGCAAGATACTATGGCGACTCCGTCCATTAGAAGCCATACCGATTTTTAAAGATATAGCTGGCGATGTAAAAACATCCGAAGTTGAGAGAAAACAGTTCATCACTGCCTTGGCATTTATCAAAGATAAAAAAGCCGCCGAAGCGATGCTGGCTCTGTCCAAAAGCAGCCTGAAAGACGTAGCCGAACAAGCCACCTATTGGCTCGCCTTCCGGCAAAGCAACGACTGGTTCGACGAAAACCGCCGAAATGAAGGCCAACCGCGAAAAATTATTGAACGAACACATTGCTTTTTGGGACAGGAAAGAAACCGCCCAAAACATGGCGAAAGATTCCGTCGGCGGACAGATTTTAATCGGCATGGTTTCCGAAAAGAAACTCCCCGCTGATTTGCACGCCGCCGTGGAAGAAGTGATTTTCAACAATCCCGATCAGTCGGTGCGGGTGCAGGCGAGCCAGTATTTCAAGCGTCCGGGTGTGGGCAAAGTCTATGATTTCAAGGCGATTACGAGCCTGAAACCGGAGGTCGCCGACGGTAAGAAAATATTCGCCACCAACTGCGCCAACTG
>JALOMD010000706.1 GCA_025455595.1 Cytophagales bacterium
TTCCCATCCCGAACAGAGAAGTTAAGCCCCTTCGCGCCGATGATACTGCGCCCAAACGCGGGAAAGTAGGTCGCCGCCGCAAACAGCACAAGGCCCGCCTCCCAACGGAGGCGGGCTTTTTTGTTTATACATGCTTGACACTATTGAGTACGCTCACCCGGTAGGAGGACAGTCTTGGGAGGAAAGCCCAAAGACGTATTCGATACCTGCCAGTGGAAAAAGTAGGAAGGAAACCCTCACGCCAGGCTCACAAAGTATTCAAAACTTTTCTTATTAACACATCCACGAGTTCATCTGGCTCACTTGCGAACTCATTCGTCAGTCGGTTTGCCAAAATGGCATTGAACGACAAGGCTCGGTGACCCATCATGTTTGCGAAAGCATAATAACCCGCCGTTTCCATCTCTATGTTGCTGATTCTTACGTTATCGTAATGAAATTGAGCGAAAAAATCTAACAAATTAGGATTATGGCCGGGTATGTTTCGTCTTTTACGAGATTCAGGAGCATTGCCGAACATTGGCTGAAGTAAGGCAGAAACCTTATGTCAAGTTTTTCTTGGAGAACGGCACTGATTTCCGTTTCATAGGTATTCTGCGGTATGTTATAGAAGTTCGGAAGGGTGTCCAAGCCGATTGCTCCAACTGATACTACAAAACTGCCTATGGGAATGTCGGGCTGAATGCTTCCAGAAGTGCCTATTCTGATAATACTCAGGCTACGAAGTTTTTCTCTCGCTGTGCGGGTCTTTAAGTCAATGTTTGCCAACGCATCTAACTCTTGCATGACAATTTCCACATTATCAGTACCAATCCCCGTAGAAATCACTGTCAGCCTCTTGCCTTGGTAGATTCCTGTGTGGGTGACAAATTCCCGTTTGCTTATCTTGAAATTGATTTGGTCAAAGTACCTACTGACCTTGGGCACCCGCTCCGGGTCGCCTACGACAATGATAGTGTCGGCGATATGTTCAGGACGCAGGTTGAGGTGGTACACGCTGCCGTCGGCATTTAGAATCAGTTCCGATTCGGGGAGAGTTCTCATGGGCGGTTGTTGGCTGTTGGTGGGTCTGCGGGTGCAAAAAGAAAAAGAGAAAAGAATCCGCATAATGCCGCATTCTTTTCTCTTCTCAAATCATAGGCGTTTTGAGCAATTTTTGCTCAAAACGCCTTACTTTTTAGCTTGGTCAAACGGAAGAGCACTGCTTTTTTTCATTCTGGTCTTGCTTATGTTTGCGTAAGGGTTGTAACCGTTTGTTTTCTTTTGGTAATAACCCGTTCCGTCGTAAGGCCGCTTGGCCGGGTGCGCCTTGCATTCAGGCGAACAAGCTCCGTCCATTTCCCAACCGCAATGCTCGCACATTGGCATGTGGTTGTTGCATTCCGGGTTTGCGCAGTTGACCATGCGTGCCGATGGTGTTCCGCAAACTTGGCACACAGAAACCACGGTTGGATTTTTCTTATTCACATCTACGGCTATGCGATTGTCAAACACATAGCATTTTCCCTCAAAATCCTCGCCGTCCGTCTCCAAACCATATTTTATAATGCCTCCGTGCAGTTGATACACGTTGTCAAAGCCTTTTTCAAGCAAAAAGGCACTGGCCTTTTCACATTTGATGCCGCCTGTACAGTAGGTGACAATTTTCTTGTCTTTGTACTTTTCCAGTTCGTTTACTTTGTCAGGGAACTCGCGGAAGTTTTCAATATCAAGCGTGACGGCGTTTTTGAATTTGCCCAAGCTGTGTTCGTAGTTTGAGCGAACATCCAGCAACACTACGTCCGGGTTGTCTTTCAACGCCTTGAAATCAGTAGGCGAAAGGTGGGTTCCGGTTTTTGCGTTCGGGTCAATGTGTGGCAAATCAGCGTGGACGATTTCCGGTTTTATGCGAACGTGCAATTTCGTGAAAGCCGGTCTGTCAGATGTTTCGATTTTGAAATCTATCTTGGCAAAACGCGGGTCGGCTTTGACCGTTTCCATGTATTTCGTGCAGTCTTCTGCCAGCCCCGAAACGGTGCCGTTCAGTCCTTCGGTCGCTACGATAATGCGTCCGTTCAGGTTAAGGCTGAGGCAAAGCAAATGGTGCTCGTGACGGAACTGCTCCACGTTTTCAATTCTCGTGTAGCAATAGTAAAGCAATACGGTGTACGTTTTCATAACCGAAGGTGCGGTTTTGGTAACAATGGCAAATATACGAAGAATGTCTTGAGTAGCTGATTGGAATCCACTCGCCCGGGATTGGCGCGGAACACCAGAAAGCGACAATCCCCGCTGTAGCCGTACAGCGGGGATTGGTTTTGGGCGTTTTTTACCTAAAACGCCGTCCGTGCTTCATCACTTCACCATCGCCGGGTCTTTGTCGTGTTGTTTCACCTCCGGCTCGCTGTTGCCCTCGCCTTCCTTGGTTTGGCGGTAGGGGCTGTGCAAACGCACCGGTCGGCCGCTTTTGCGGGCCATGCGGAGGTTCAGGGCTTCGACACCCAATGCGAACGCCATTGAGAAGTAAACGTAGCCTTTCGGTACATGCACACCAAACGATTCGGCTATGAGCAGCACGCCAATCATCACCAGGAACGACAACGCCAGCATCTTGATGGTGGGCCGTTTGTTGACAAAGTTGGCGATGGCACCCGAGAACAAGAGCATGATTACCAAGGCAATGACGACAGCAATGATCATGATGATCACTTGGTCAACCAAGCCTACGGCCGTCAGGATGGAGTCGAAGGAGAACACAATGTCAATCAGCACAATTTGGATAATGGCAGCCCGCATGGTAAGGCGGCGGCGGCTGTCGGCAACGGTTTCTTCCTCGCCTTCCAGTTTGTCGTGGATTTCGGTAGTGCTTTTGTATAACAGGAACAAG
>JALOMD010000707.1 GCA_025455595.1 Cytophagales bacterium
TGAAACTGAAGCTTGCTACACTGTGGGCGAGTTTTATGTTCCTCTATGTCTATGTTGACTATTTCCACTTATATATGCCGGGTACACTAAAAGATATGTTAGCAGGCAAGGTGTTTGTATTTGAAGTCACTCAAGCGTTTCTTTTGATAGTACTCGCCGCTGTGACGATTCCGGCGTTAATGATTTTCCTTTCTGTTGCCCTGCCAGCCAAAGCAAATCGCTGGACAAACATCATCGTGGCTACAGTCCACATTCCTTATATGTTGTTCAATTTGGCAGGAGAGGCCTGGATACACATGGTGTTTGGGGCTGTTGTAGAAGTCGTTCTTCTTTGTCTGATCATCCGCTATGCATGGAAGTGGCCTCGCACCCAAGCATCTAACAGAACAGATAGTTTTGGAGTTACTTTGGGTTGACTTTTTATCAGGTTTACTGGTATTGCAAACTTAATATACTGTGCATTGACAATCGGACTGCTGCTATGGCACTTTTCCAAAAAACAAACCCCCAAGTCTGACTGCTTGGGGGTTTGTTTTAGTTGAAGGCCTGAATCGTTTTCTCTATAATATCGCAGCATTCGTGTAGCTGCTCTTCGGTAATCACCAGCGGCGGGGCAAAGCGGATTTTGTCGCCGTGGGTGGGTTTGGCGAGCAGGCCGTTGTCACGTAGGGCGAGGCACACGTCCCACGCGGTTTTGCCGTCGGCGGTTTCTTGGATGTCTATGGCATTGAGCAAGCCTTTGCCGCGCACGGCTTTCACGCGTTTGGTTTTGGCTTGCAAGGCACGCATCCGCTGGCGGAAAACCTCGCCCAGCCGAGCCGCATTTTCCGTCAGTTTCTCTTCTTTCACTACTTCCAGCGCGGCCATTGCCACCGCACACGCCAGCGGATTGCCGCCGAACGTGCTGCCGTGCTGCCCCGGTTTCAGCGTGAGCATCACTTCGTCGTCGGCCAGCACGGCGGAAACCGGATACACGCCGCCCGACAACGCCTTGCCCAGAATCACCACGTCGGGACGCACGTTTTCGTGGTCGCAGCACAGCAGTTTGCCCGTCCGCCCGATGCCCGTTTGCACCTCGTCGGCCAAAAACAGCACATTGTATTTCTTGCACAGTTCAGACACGCCTTTCAAGTAGCCTTCGTGCGGCACGAACACACCGGCCTCACCTTGGATCGGCTCCACCCAGAAACCGCACACGTTCGGGTTTTGCAGGGCCTGCTCCACGGCCGCCAAGTCGTTGTACGGAATGATTTGATAACCCGGCAAGAACGGCCCGAAATGTTTGGTGGCGGCCGTGTCGGTGGAGGCTGAAATGATGCCCGTGGTGCGACCGTGGAAGTTGTTTTGCACGGCCACGATCACGGCGTTTCCGTCGGGAATGCCCTTCGCTTCGTAGCCCCACTTGCGGGCCAGCTTCAAGGCGGTTTCGTTGGCCTCGGCACCGGAGTTCATCAGCAGCACTTTGTCGTAGCCGAAGCATTCAGTCATATACTTGGCACATTCGCCGAGCTTGTCGCTGTGGAACGCCCGCGAAGTAAGCGTCAATGTCTGGGCCTGTTCCACCAATGCCCCGATGATTTTCGGATGGCAATGTCCCTGATTGACAGCACTGTAGGCTGAAAGGAAATCGTAATATCTCTTGCCGTTCACGTCCCACAAATGCACGCCTTCGCCCTTGTGCAGCACCACCGGCAGCGGGTGGTAGTTGTGGGCGGAGTGGCGTTCTTCGAGGGCAATGAACGAGGCGGACAAGTCGGCGGTGGCAGTGAACATGATTTTAAGGTACGATTTACGAGGTACGAAGTATGATTTTAATTCAGAAACGTCAGTTTGGCGAAGCCAATTATAAATTTAGAATTCAGAGGCGTTTTGGGCGATTTTTGCTCAAAACGTTTTTTGTTTTTCATTTTTTCAGCCGTTAACCAACAAATTTCGCTTTTTTCTCCCGATTTTTGACTATTCCCAAAACCTTTTGGTTAAGTACTCGGTTCGATGGACAGGATTTATAGAAAACACCTGTGTCATGCCGTTTGCGAAACGAAAGCTCCCCAACAACCGAGGCCTCGACCCTGAAGACTACTATTTCGACGAGCGGGGCCTGATGGTTTTCACCCAAGCCTACCACCTCAAGCGTGGATACTGCTGCGGCAACCGCTGCCGTCATTGCCCCTACGGGGTAAAAGACGCAAAAACTTCGGCGTAATTTTTGGAAATGTACACAAAAAGGCCCATATTTGCGGCCCTGTTTTGCATTTTAAGCCGCATCCATCCATTTTAAATACACAGTACTATGGCACGAGTTTGTCAATTGACCGGAAAAAGAACCCGGGTTGGTAATAACGTTTCGCACGCCAACAACAAGACCAAGCGCAAGTTTTACCCGAACTTGCAGACCAAGCGTTTCTACATTCCGTCTGAAGACAAGTGGATTACGCTGAAAGTTTCGACGCAGGCTATCCGCACCATTTCCAAGAAAGGCATTGAAGCGGTGTTGAAAGAAGCCCGCGAGGCTGGCCGTCCGGTGTAAGAGGCCTCACCCTTTGTTTTGCCCTTCTCCCAAAGAGAAGGGCTTTTTGTTTTTGGCGGACGTGGCAGGCGACCTCGCAAAGTCGGGATTGCCTAAAAGCAAGTTACTGGAAGGCGTTTTGGGCAAAAATTGCCCAAAACAGAGAAGCCCCGTAGGGGCGAACCGTCTGTAGAAAATTCGTCATCTTCTAACCAAAAGCTCCGTAGGAGCGGCCCGATTGACAACAAAACGTCAGGGC
>JALOMD010000708.1 GCA_025455595.1 Cytophagales bacterium
CATCAAATCCGTCAGGCCCAGGGCCGAGGCCACCGGGGCGCGCAAATCGTGGCTGACGCTATAGACGAACCGGTCGAGTTCCTGGTTGATCTTGGTCAGTTCCTCGTTCTGCCGACGCAGCCGCGCCTCCGACTCGCGAAGGCTTTGCTCGCTGCGCGTATTGGTCACGATGATTTCATAAACGAAAAACTGGCACAAAAGCACTGAAAACACCAAGTTCATTTTGTGGAATACCGCTTGCTGTGCTGCCGTTATTTCGGAAACCCACGGCGGCGACTCCATGAAATTCAGCAACAACACGGCTGCCGTAGGATGGGCAATGTGAAACAAAAGCTGGGGCGGACTATTGTAGTTGATAACAAAAGGCAGCCCGACAATGAGCGGCAAAAAGTACAGGTATCCGCCCGCATCCCAACCTTGTGCCATCACCATCCAAAACAGCAAGACACTCATGGTTACGGGCAGCAGGTTGCCTGCCGCCTCAACACGACCGACATGATTGAGCAAACCGGCCGTTGCAAAAGCCACAGTGATGCAGATGACAACCGGTGTCAGTCCGTATAAGCCGAAGTAAAACTGCGGTATGGCAGCCAACACCACAAAAGCCAGCGAAACGGTGCAGACTGCCCAGATGAAACGCTGGCGGCGTTCCAATTCAGCCGGAACCGACCGGAGGCGAAGAAAATTGGAGACTTTCATAATACCGGGCCAATTTAAAGCAAGCCAGCTTTTTTCCCCGTGTAAACGTCAGGCAAATATTACACTTGGTTTATTGCCTATAAAATTGACAATCAGCGGGTTGGCAAAATCTGTAGAAGTCGTTTTGAGTAAGTAGAATTTACTGGTGAAAATACTCAAACAGGGCTGTTAGGCCGCGAGGCCCGCTTGCCGCCAGTTTTTACGGCGACAAGCGGGCCTCGCGTTAGGCCGAACCCGGTTCACAAAGGACGTGGTTTCTTACGTTCACCAAATACGGACACGCTTGTCTGCGGTACGGTACATCTTGTCGGCAGGCTGCACGTTGAAGGCCGTGTAGAACTCGTCCACGTTCACAAAGATGCCGTTGACGCGGTATTTGGCCGGCGAATGCACGTCGGTTTGAAGCTGCTGTTTCAGGCTTTCGTTGCGTTCGTGGCCCAGCCAGCCCAGTGCGTAGCCCATGAAATACCGTTGCACGGGCGTGAGGCCGCCTTTTTTCTCGCCTTTTTTGTATTGCTCGGTTTTCTTGAATGCGTCCAACCCCAGCACCACTCCGCCCAAGTCGGCAATGTTTTCGCCCAGCGTGGCCTTGCCGTTTATCTTCATGCCGTCGATCACCTCGATGTTGTCGAATTGGTCAACCATGACATCGGCGCGTTTGGCAAACGCTTCTTCGTCGGCTTTCGTCCACCAGTTGGTCAGGTTGCCTTTTGCGTCAAACTTGCGGCCTTCGTCGTCGAATCCGTGCGTGATTTCGTGTCCGATGGTCGAGGCGGCGGCGTAGCCATAGACGATGGCATCGTCCAGTTCTTCGTCGCGGTAGCCGGGCACGGTGAAAATCCCGGCCGGCAGCACGATTTCGTTGTTCGACGGATCGTAGTACGCGTTGTACGTCTGCGGACTCATGCCCCACTCGGTGCGGTCAACGGGCTTGCCGAGTTTGTTCACCTCGCGTTGGTGCTGCCACTGGGCGGCGCGTATCATGTTGCGGGCATACGAGTCGGGCTTGATTTCCAAAGTCGAAAAATCCTTCCACTTGTCGGGGTAGCCCACTTTCTTGTTCATGGCGTTCAGTTTCACAAGGGCTTTCTGCTTGGTTTCGCTGCTCATCCAAGTCAGTTTGTTGATCCGCTCACGGTAGGCTTCGCGCACGTTTTCCACCATGTCGGTGTAGCGTTGCTTGGTTTTTTCGTTAAAATATTCCTTGACGAACAACTGGCCCAGCAGTTCGCCCATCACCTGCCCTTCGGCGCGAAGCACCCGTTTCCAGCGGGGCTTTTGTTCTTTCACGCCCGACAGCACGGTGCGGAAAAAATAGAAGTCCTCCTGCTCAATCGCTTTGTTCAAGTACGGGGCCTGCGCATTGAGCAGATGCCAGCGCAGGTAGTTCTTCCAGTCGGCGATGGAATACGCCTTCAGGGCTTTGTCCACTTCGCGGTAGTATTCCGGCTGGCCCACGATGACCGAATCAAGTTTGGCGATGCCGATTTGCGAGAAATACTGCGGCCAGTCGAGTGACGTAGCCATTTTCTTCATGTCGCCGACGGCCATTTTGTTGTAGTTGGCGTACGGGTCGCGCAGGTCTTCGAGCTTGCGCGAGGCTTTGGCCAATTGCGTTTCCATTTTCATGACCATCTCGGCGTTCTGGCGGGCCGTGGCTTCGGCATCGCCCAAGAGTTGGAACATCTTGGTCAGGTGGCTCACGTACTCCTTGCGGATGCGGACATTGGTAGTGTCGGTCTTGAAATAATAGTCACGCTCCGGCAAGCCGATGCCCGCCTGCCATAAAAGCACCGCCACGACATCGCTGTTCTTGGCATCTTGGCTGATCCACATGCC
>JALOMD010000053.1 GCA_025455595.1 Cytophagales bacterium
CACATCCAACGTGCCTTGCCCGGCCGCCCGGCCGACACCGACCCGCCCAACTGGCAGCACACGTTTTTCACCAACCCGTATTTCATCCAAGAACGGTTGCCGCTTTCCAATGAGAAAGACCGCATCGTAGGCAATGTGGCCCTGAACTACAAAATCGCACCTTTCCTGAGTGCCATGCTCCGTAGCGGCACCGACATGTGGACGGATACGCGCATCAACATCATCAACTTCGAGCGGGTGCGCAACGGCAACCGCACGCCGGGCCAGTATTCGGAGGAAGTGGTGCGCAGCCAAGAAACCAACACCGACCTGATTCTTACCTTCACCAAAGACATCAGCAACAGTTTCTCGGTGAACGCCATGGCCGGGGGCTTGATTCGCACCAACTACTTCAAACGCAATTTCACCCGCGTGAACCAACTCGTGGTGGACGGCGTGTATAACCTCGGCAACTCGGTTCCCAACCAAAACATTGTGGAAAGCCGGATTCTGCGTCGCGAAGCCCAAAGTGTGTTCGGTTCGTTGCAATTGGGCTATCGCAATGCGCTGTTCTTGGACGTGACAGGCCGTAACGACTGGTCGAGTACGCTGCCGGCCGCCAACCGTTCTTACTTCTATCCGTCTGTGGCCGTTAGTGCGGTGGTCACCGAATTGCTCGGCATCCAAAGCAGTGTGTTGTCGTTCGGCAAGGTTCGTACCAGTTGGGCATCGGTCGGCAACGACACCGACCCGTACAGCCTGAACCAAGTGTTCACGCCGTTCGGCTCGTGGAACGGCAGCGTTCCCGGATACGCCGAGAACACGCCGACGATTGACGGCCGCCAAGTGACAGTCATCAACAACAGTGCGTTGCGCCCGGAACGCACCAACGGCATTGAGTTGGGTATGGACGTGCGTTTCCTGAACAACCGCATCGGCTTGGACGTGACGTACTACAACCAGTCCACTTTCGACCAAATCCTGCGCGTGGACATTTCCCGCTCCAGCGGCTATGACCAACGCGTACTGAACGCCGGCCGGGTAACCAACAAAGGCTTGGAAGTGGTGTTGAACGGCAGCATCCTGAAACTCGCCAACGGCCTGACTTGGGATGCAACCGTGAACTTTGCCCGCAACCGCAACCAAGTAGTTGAACTGGCCGAAGGGCTTGACACTTACACATTGGCCACGCGGCGCGGCTTGTTGTCGTTGGCGGCCGTGGGCCAGCCTTACGGCTCGCTGTTCGGCATCGGCTTTGAACGTGCCCCCGACGGACAAGTCATCTACCGGGACGGCTTGCCCGTAATCTCCGGGGCCTCCCGCGTTTTGGGCAATATTCAGCCAAACTGGACGGGCGGCTTGCAAAACACGTTCGGCTTCAAAGGCATCAGCCTGTCGGTGTTGTTCGATGCCCGCATGGGTGGCGACGTGTACGACGAAGGCACCGCCAACGCCCGCTGGACCGGCCAGTACGAAGAGACAGCCGTTGGCCGCGAAGAAGGTGTGATTGGTGCCGGCGTGAAAAACATCGGCACAGCCGACGCGCCGCAGTACGCACCTAACGACGTGGTGGTAGCCGCCAACACGTTCTACGGCTTCAACAACCCGCGCCGCTTCCACGAAGCCGCCATTTTCGATGCCAGTTTCATCAAACTGCGCGAGGTTTCGTTGAGCTATCAACTGCCGACGGGCCTGCTCAAGAAGATGTTCATCCAGACCGCGAAAGTGTCGGTGGTGGGCCGCAACTTGGCTATCCTGTTCCGCAACCACCCGCACCTCGACCCTGAGTTCGACCGTTTCGGCGGCAACCAGCAAGGTTTCGGCTACGGCGAGTTGCCCACCACGCGCAGCTTGGGCTTCAACGTGAGCTTGGGCTTTTAATCAGAACCTCTGATTGAACCTGATTTTTATGATTGACCTGATTGCCGAGCTTCGCTCTGTGCTTTTGGTCTTTTGAAAGACGTTTTGGGCGTTTTTTACCTAAAACGCCGCGTTGCATCAGTTGTTCAGGTCAATCAGTTTAATCAGGTTCAATCAGAGGTTCTGACAGTATCTTCTAAAAACTCAAAACACGCCTATCCAAATTCCCCTTTCGGAATTGGAGGCCAAACTTACCGAACCATGAACAGACTATCCATAAAAACAGCTTTGCTTTCACTCGTCGTCTTTGCACTCAGTGCCTGCACCAGCGACTTCGACGCGATGAATACCGATCCCAACAACCCGTCCAACATCAGCCCGCAGTTTTTGCTGCCGACGGTCATTGAGACTTCCATAGACCGTTACTGGGGCGGACGCACCCGTTTTGAACGCCTCAACCTTGACGGCACCATGCTCTGGATGCAGTACTTGGCCCGTAACATTTACTCCAACGAAGGCGACAACTACGGCGTTTCGCCCGCTTTCAATGACAACAACTGGGCGGCTTTCCATACCCAAGGCCTGACCAATGCCCAGCGCATCATCACGCTGTCGAAAGAAGGCGGTGCGCAGCCCAACCCCAACTACGAGGGCGTGGCTTTGGTGATGCGCAGTTGGATTTTCTCGCTGCTGACCGACATGTGGGGGGCCGTTCCGTATTCCGAAGCCCTCAAAGGCACGGCGGAGGAACCCATCTACAAGCCCACCTACGATTCGCAGGAGGCCGTTTACGCAGGGTTGTTGAACGACCTGAAACTCGCCAACGAAAAGCTGAATCCAAGCGGCCCGGCCATTTCCGGCGACATCCTGTACAACAACAACATCTTGGCGTGGAAACGCTTTGCCAACTCGCTGCGGCTTCGTTTGGCGAATCGGCAAGCGGCCAAGAAACCGGCCGAGTCGAAAGCCATCATGGCCGAAATCCTCGGCGATCCGGCCAAATTCCCGGTTTTCACCGCCAACACCGATAACGCCACGCTGCGCCACACCGCCACGCTGCCCAGCAACAACGAGTGGCACCAGGTGATTATCCAAGAAGGCCGCACCGACTGGAACATCAGCAAAACGCTGGTGGACAAGCTCACTGCCCTGAACGACACCCGCTTGGCCGCATTTGCGCAGCCGGTGAACGGACGTTTCGAGGGTGTGCCCAACGGCCTGCCCGATGCCATTGCCACCACGTACTTGGGCCGGGCTTCTACCTTGTCCACCAGTTTTACCCGCCCCGATGCGCCGAGTGTGGTCATGACGTATGCCGAGTTGCAGTTCATTCTGGCCGAGGCCGCCCTTGACGGCGACATCACCGGCGATGCACAGAAGTTTTTCGAAGATGGCATCCGGGCATCATTCGCGCAGTTCGGAGCCACCATGCCCGCCAACTATCTCACGACGATAGGCGCGGTGACCAAGGAAAAACTAATGGAGCAAAAATGGATTGCGTTGTTCGGACAAGGCGTGGAAGCTTGGACAGAATACCGCCGCACGGGCCTGCCGGTGTTGCCGCCCAAAGACAACCAAGCCCTGTTTGAAAACGATGGCGTGTTGCCCACGCGCCTCCGCTATCCCACCACTGAAGAAGCCTTGAACAAAGAGAACATGACCAAAGGCATGCAACTCAACGGCGGAGCCAACGATTTCAAAAGCAAACTCTGGTGGGCGGAAAAATGATTGTTGTATTGTCGAACGGCTGTATTGCTGATTGGTTATTGATAATGGCAAACTGCAACAATTCTGTTTTCTACAGAGAATGGACAGTGACTGACAGCTTGCTCAGTAAACAATCGACAATTGGCAATCACCTGTCGGCAAGCGAATTTGCCAAAAATTGCTCAAAACGCCGATCTATTGGTCAACAGAGTTTTCACGGTTCGCACAGAGGCGTTTCAGGCAATTTTTACGGAATTTCGACAGAAAAACAACCGGCAATTCACAGAGATTAGTTTACGTTGTTTTTGGTGCCGAAAACTATTGCAAAAACCCGATTTTCAGTTGTTTGCAATTTGATTTTGACTGACCATTAACAATTTCGTACTTGACTAAAAACACAACCATTAAAACTGACAAACTCTATGAAAAAACATATCAAGATTTCACTGCTGATTGTTCTGGTCACCTTCGGACTGGTGTTTGCGTCTTGCGAACGCGTGGAAGACCCGTTTGTGGACAGGGTAGTATCCCCCGTGCTGGTCATGATTGATGGCGCGGCCAGAGGCGACTACGTAACCGACCCCGTAGTGAGCTACGCCGCCGACCAGCCACTGAGCATCGGGGCGTTTGTCTATGAACTTGACAAAACCAACATCCTCAACAACGCCATCGGCATTGACTCGTTGCCGGTCAATTCGCTGCAGCTCACTTTGTCCACACGCACCGGCACCAAAATAGCCGATGTCTCCACAGACAACACCGGCAAAGCAACCGTGTCGCGTAGTTGGGAGCAATTGGGCATAGCCACGCCCAGACGAGGCAACACCGTATCCATGCAGTGGTCGGGCACGCACAAGGGACAGGCGTTCACGCGGTATTTCCGCGTACAGGTGAGATAGCAAAAGAGCAGCGAAAAGCGTTTTGGGCAATTTTTGCCCAAAACGCTTCCGTAAGGGCGACCAGTCGGTCGCCCTTTTTCGTGCCCGAACGGGTTTGCCCGTACCAGCGTTTTGCCGGGGTCGGGATGTCTGGGCAACAAGTGCTTGGTCATTAGTAGTTAGTCATTAGTCTTTGGTGAAAATAAAAAAATGCAAACTACTGATAGTCAAATACTTAAAACTTTCTTGTGCGCCGAAAATAACACAAATTAATTTCTGTCGGGCATTTGGGGAACAAAGCTTTTACAAGCTGTTGTTGCAAATTGTCCGCATGGCGTTTCCGCCGGCTCCGGGATTTTCGTTTTGGCCGATTTTTGCCTAAAACGCACAGCGCGAACCATTTATCCTGATTTCACCAAAAGACCGTTTCGCAACACGGTTTCTGTTTTTCCCGCCGAACCCGTAAGTTTGCACTCCGCCGGTTTTTCCAAATAGCAATCCCGAACCATGAAAGCAGTAGCACGCATATTGATGGCATTGGCCATATTGGCTTTGTTGGGTGTTTTGGCGGGAATTGTGTTTGCGTTTGTACGGTTTGGGGTCAACACAAAGACGGTGTTGGCGGCTTTCATCGCCTTGCTTGCCTTGGGCGGCTTGGTGGGCCGCATGGTTTTCGTGGCCCGCGACTCGTTTGGCCGCAAATAAGTCGTTAGTGGTAAGTTGTTAAGTGCTCAGTCGTTAGTAGTGTTTGAAAAACCTTATTTTGTCGTGTTTGTGTTTTATAAATACTTGAAAATCAAACTCTTACAAAAGAGTCCGTTCGTCAAAATAAGGTTTTTCAACCAGTAGTTAGCTATTGGCTTTTAGCACACTACAGGACAAAAGAGAAAAGAAGAAAGAGAAAAGAGGGTTTGCCAGGCTTGAATCACTCTTTTTTCTTGGCTCTTTCTTCTTTTGTCCTGTGATGAGGCTAAAGACTAATGACTAACTACCAATGACCAAGTACTTAAGTTGTCAGTGATACTATCCGGTCGTGTTGTTCCTCTTCGCGTTCTTTGCGAAAATCTTCGCGCCTTTGCGTGCAACAGTTTTTTTTCACGCAAAGGCGTAAAGGAAAAACGCAAAGGGCGCAAAACAAACAACAATCTGATGGGACTTTACTGTCAGTCGTTAGTGGAAACGACGATTTTCGCTGAAATTACAGACAAATTCAATAAAAAACGCCTGAAACACCTTTGTCCATAGACAGAAAACCGTTTTGGGCGTTTTTCGACAACTCTACACACAACGTCAATCCCTCACCCAAGACTCAAGACCGAAGACTCAAGACTTGGTATTCACATGAACCTGCAATCGTTTCTCAATCAGCGTCTGTCAGACAACCGCGTCGAAAACATCCTGTGGTGTGTCGGCATCCTGATTTCGTGGGTGTTGCTCAAGCGGGTTTTTGCACTGCTGTTGAGCCGCGTGGTCTATCGCATCATCAAGAAAAAGTCCGAGAACCTGACCGTCAGCGAGTTTGTCGGCCTGCTGCGGCCCCCGTTTGAGTTGCTGCTGTCATTGGTGATTCTGTACACAGCCCTGTCGTTCCTACGGTTCCCCGACGATTGGCGGCTGGCTCCAGTGTCACAGTTCGGGTTGCGGTTTGTGCTGCTCAAGATATACCAAGTGGCCGTGATTGTGGCGTTCACGTGGATGTTGATGCGGTTTGTTGATTTCTTCGCTTTGGTGAGCCAACGCCGCGCCGAACGCACCCATGCCTTGGCCAGTTCGCAGTTGGCACCGTTTGTGCGGGAAGTCATCAAGGTAGGGCTTTTCGTCATCGGCGTTTTCGTAATCTTGGGGGCGGCCTTCAGCCTTGACGTGGGCAGCATCCTCACCGGCTTGGGCATCGGCGGCTTGGCGGTGGCGTTGGCAGCCAAGGAAAGTCTGGAAAACCTGTTTGCATCGTTCACCATTTTCTTGGACAAGCCGTTTGTCGTGGGCGACGCCGTGCGGGCGGGCAGCATTGAAGGCACCATAGAACGGGTGGGTTTCCGCAGCACACGCATCCGCACGCTGGACAAAAGTTACCTGACGCTGCCCAACAAGATGCTGATTGACCAGCCGCTCGACAACCTGACGCAGCGGCGTTTCCGACGGGCACGTTATTTTATCGGTTTGCCGTACAACACGCCGCCCGACATACTGAAGACGGTTTGCCAAGAAATCCTGCAAACCATTCTCGACCACCCGTTTACCCGTAGCGAGGGCGGATACGTGCGGTTTTCTGACTTCGGCGAAAGTTCACTGAACATACTGGTGCTTTACTTTGTCGAGTCCGACGACTGGGACGTTTTCATGGCTGTCAAGGAGGAAATCAACTACGCGATAGTCGAAATCGTGGGCCGTCATGGCATCAGCTTTGCATACCCGACACGCACCATTTTCCTTGAAACCGACGACAAGGGCAATGAGAAAGGCAACCCGCTCAAGTTCATGGAGCGGTAGCCGACCGTCCTAAAGTACGAGGTACGAATTGAAAAAGTAGAGACACGGCATGACTGCTCTTTAGCGGCGTTTTGGGCAATTTTTGCCCAAAACGCCGCTCTCCGGACAAAAACCTTAAGTACGTGTCCACAAATAGTTTTATCTATCCCGACAGGCTGGGGCACTTGGCAAGTAATTGATAATCAACAGCTTGTATTGCCGGGCTAATGACTAACTACTAATGGCCAAGTACTTATTCAAAATAGTCCTGCATCATGCCTGGCGGCATATTTTTTTGTCATCAGTAGCATTGTAATCAAATTTTGGTTATGTTTGCGGAGCCAATCTGACGATTCTTACCTCCTGGTTCTGTTGATTGCTTTTCGCGCGCCGTTCTCTCGGATACGCGTTTCCTACTGACGTTTATCATGTTTATACCGAAAACCGGGGCGTTCCTGCCCAGTTCTTACGATTGCACCGAACCGCTTTCAACTTTTTTCCATTCGCCGGATTTTCCGTTTTGCTTACGCTAAGCTCCCTATCTTCTCTTAACCCTCACAGGTAATTTACTTTCCTGAACTCTTTGTATTTTTATGTACACTATTGATGATTTGAACCTTCGGCTCTTGTCTGAACTGCGTGACATTGCCGAAAAACTGGGTGTTGCCAACTTCAAGAAATTAGCCAAACAAGATTTGGTTTACAAAATACTGGATCGCCAGGCGGTGATGCCAGACAGCGAAATCGTCGCCGACGAGACACCGGCTCCGGCCGCAAAGCCCGAGCCTCAAAACGGTGCCGTACCGCCGCGCGAAAACCACAACCGCGCCGACCGTGACAACAAACGCGTCCGCATGAAGCGTGAAAACGTGAAACCCACAGACGAAAACGCCAGCCCGGCCCCCAAACCCACTCCGAACAACAACGGCTCGAACGGTGCCTTGGCGAAAGAACCGGTACAGCCGGTTGACAACATCAACGAGGACGCATTTGACATCACGGCGGCCGTTGAGAAACGCGAATCGCGTGAAATGCCCGTGGAACCGCGAGAAAACGTCCGCGAAAACCGCGAGCAACGCGACAACCGGGGCAACAACAACGGCAACAACGACCCGCGCAACAAAAAGGCCCAATACAACGTGCGTGAATTCGACGGATTGATTGAAAACGAAGGCGTGCTCGAAATCATGTCTGACGGCTACGGTTTCCTGCGTTCGTCTGACTACAACTACTTGGCCAGCCCGGACGACATCTACGTGTCGCCGTCGCAAATCAAGCTGTTCGGCCTGAAAACGGGCGATACCATTCGCGGAGCCATCCGCCCGCCCAAAGACGGCGAGAAATATTTCGCGCTGTTGCGCGTGGAAACCGTGAACGGCAAAACCAGCGAAGAAATCCGCGACCGGATTCCGTTCGAGTACCTCACGCCGCTGTTCCCGAACGAACGGCTGAAACTGAGCAACGACCCCAAGGAATATTCCACGCGCATCCTCGACCTGTTCGCCCCCATCGGCAAAGGGCAGCGGGGCATGATTGTGGCGCAGCCCAAGACCGGCAAGACCGTGTTGCTCAAACAGATAGCCAACGCCATTGCCCTGAACCACCCCGAAGTGTACCTGATTGTGCTGCTCATTGACGAGCGGCCCGAAGAGGTGACCGACATGGCCCGCAGCGTAAAAGGCGAAGTAATTTCGTCCACGTTCGACGAGCAGGCCGAGCGGCACGTGAAGGTGTCGAGCATTGTGCTGGAAAAGGCCAAACGCATGGTGGAATGCGGCCACGACGTGGTGATTCTGCTGGATTCGATTACCCGTCTGGCACGGGCTTACAACACAGTGGTGCCGTCGTCGGGCAAAATTCTGTCGGGCGGTGTGGATGCCAACGCCCTGCACAAGCCGAAACGTTTCTTCGGCGCGGCACGCAATGTCGAAAACGGCGGCTCGCTGACTATCATTGCCACGGCCTTGATTGAAACCGGCTCCAAAATGGACGAGGTGATTTTCGAGGAGTTCAAAGGCACCGGCAACATGGAACTGCAACTCGACCGCAAGTTGTCAAACAAACGCGTCTATCCGGCCATTGACGTACCGGCTTCCGGCACCCGTCGCGAAGACCTGCTCATGACCGACGAAGAACTCGGCAAAGTGTGGATTCTGCGCAAACACATGTCGGACATGAACTCGTCCGAAGCCATGGAATTTCTGCTTGACCGCATGAAAGGAACCCGCAACAACGAGGAATTCCTGATTTCGATGAACAGGTGAATCTCAGGTCAGAGATTAGAAGTCAGAGGTTTCTGTCTTTTTATAGAGCATTCACAGAAAAACAAAGAGGCCGCATCGAACAGATGCGGCCTCTTTTGATTTAGTCGATAAAGCGAAAAACAATGTGCGTGTTTTGAGCATTTTTTGCTTGAAACGCTTTTGTCTGAACTGTGATTTTAGAGTGATTTTCATGATTGCTGTGATACGGTGTGTTTGAAATCATGTTCATCAAGCGAATCACTGTAAAATCACAGTTCTGAACAAAGCGTTTTGAGTAAAAAACGCCTAAAACACCACTGGCGACTTATCACTGACGACTGACGACTTTTTTTGACCTATCTCTCAGGCACACCCGCGCTGCTGCGGCCGCCGTTGTAAGAATGGTTTCCGCCAAACATCCAGTGCAGTCCCACTTGCACACCCACCAGCAGATTGGCCCGCCGACCGAAGCTCGTTGCGCATGTCCACGAAGCCGTAGTTGCCACGTACTTGGGTGGACAGATAAAGGTTTTTGCCCAAGTCAATGTCCAACCCAAAACCAACGGCGATTTGCAGATCGGTTTTGCGAAATTCTTGGATGCTGTTTTGCGCTTCGGTGCTGAACAACGTCTGCGTGGTGGCGGGAAAGTTGTACGTGCCGTCGGCATTGACCGCCACCGGGCGGCCAGTAGTCGGGTCAACCGGCGGCTGGGCATCGGTGGGCAGGCGCAGTGTTCCGGCTTGGTATTGCTCGTAAATCTCCTGCCCGCGCGTAAGCAGAGAAAGCTGCGGCCCGAACATGAAATTGAAATGCGTCCGCCGCCCGCCGGTGCCAAAAGACCGCAGCAACAGAGGCAAGTGTACGTAAGTGAGGTCAATGCGGCGTTGGCCGATGGCCTGCTCCGCCACGTTGATGATGTCATAAACCTGTCCCTGCCGGGCGTAAATGGATTCCAGTTGCAAGCCGAACCCTCTGCCGAAATCCACCCCGGCCGCAAAGCCGACGGGGGCGAAGTTGTACGTGGGCTTGGGGTGCCTGGGCACTGAAAACACACGCCAGCGTCAGCAAAGAGAGAAAAATGTTTTTCATACGAGCCTGTAGTTTGAGGATTGCCATTTTCTGTTCGGCGTTTTGAGCAAAATTTGCCCAAAACGCCCAAAACGCTTTGTTACCTTGTGCAAAAGTACGTTTACAGCACCACGGCACGGCACACGTAAACGCCGCAAAACTTACCTTCAACCGAAAAACGCCAAACAAATCCGGCAAAAATTGCAAACGGCGTTCTCCATGTCGTGAGCGGCAAAACTTCGCGACAAATATTGTTGCGTATGGAAAAATGTGCTTATCTTTGCGGTTCTAATTTCGGGAGGGCTATCCGTGAAGGACTTGAAAGGGTTTGACATAGACATTTTCGGCCTCAAGGACAAAAGCTATGCGTTTGAATTTGAGGGCGGCGACACGTTTTTCGCCTTGTTCGAAAACAGCTTGGTCAAGAAGGGCAACTTCCGCGCAGAGCTGACGCTGGACAAGTCGGCCACCATGATTCAACTCTACTTCCACATCACCGGAGAGGTCGAGTTGATCTGCGACCGGAGCTTGGAGCCTTTCAACCACCCGATTGACATTGAGGAAAAGCACATCCTCAAGTTCGGAGAGACGAACGAGGAGTTGACCGATGAAATCGAAATCATTGCCCGCAACACCACAACCATTAATGTTGCCCAGTACATTTACGAGTACATTGGCCTGTCGGTGCCGATGAAGAAGATACATCCGAAACTGGCCGACCAGAAGTACGAAGAAACCGAAGACACGCTGCTGGTGTACCGCTCGGCCGCCGAAAACAACGACGACGACACCGAAGACACCGGAGACCCGCGTTGGGAGGCCCTGCGCAAGCTGAACGAGAATTAAATTAAAGTGGCAAGTCGTAAGTGGTTAGTCGTAAGTAAAAGGCGTTTCGAGCAATTTTCCCGAATTTCACTTACGACTTACCACTTATGACTAACGACTCCTAAATCGAACTTTCATTTTACAATTGCATACCCAAGATGGCACATCCCAAGCGAAAGATTTCCAAAACCCGCCGCGACAAGCGCCGTACGCACCACGTGGCAAGTCCCAAAACCATTTCCATTTGCCAAACCACCGATGCGCCGCACGTGCGGCACCGGGCTTACGTGGTCAACGGCGACCTGTATTACAACGGCAAACTGGCCGTTGAAAACTACACTTCTATTGCGTAGGAAACAGAATTGTCGTATCGTTGGGCAGGCGAAAAGTGGGGGCATTCGGCAATCACGCTAAAACCGTAGCCGGATGCCTCTTTTCTTGTCGCCTGCCTGCTTTTTCACAAGCCACCCGAAGCCTACATGAAAATTGCGATAGACGCAATGGGCGGTGATTTCGCCCCCGAAGCTATTGTTGAAGGCACCTTGATGGCCAGCGAATTGCTGCCAGCCGATGTACAACTGGTGCTGGTGGGCAACGAACAAGTATTGCAGCCGCTGCTGCACACACCTACTTTTTCCACTTCCGTCGTGGAGGTTATCCACGCCCCGGAGGTGATAGGCATGGCCGAGCACCCCACCAAGGCTCTCTCCCAGAAAACACGTTCAAGCATTGCCATCGGCTTCCATCTGTTGAAGGAAGGCGCAGTGGACGCTTTTTGCGGAGCCGGCAACACCGGGGCCATGATGGTGGGTGCCATGTTTAGCGTAAAGCCGCTGGAGGGCATCTTGCGGCCCACCATTGCCAGCTTTTATCCCAAGCAAAGCGGCGGCCAAGGCGTAATCCTGGACGTGGGTGCCAACGCCGACTGCAAACCTGAAGTGTTGGAACAGTTTGCCGAACTCGGCAGCCTCTACGCCAAGCACGTGATGGGCATTGCCAACCCGCGTGTGGGCCTGATGAGCATCGGCGAAGAAGAGCAGAAAGGCAATTTGGTCACGCAGGCGGCCCATCAGTTGCTCAAGGGAAACAAAAAAATCACTTTCATCGGCAACGTGGAAGGCCGCGACCTGTTCACCGACAAAGCCGATGTGATTGTGTGCGATGGGTTCACGGGCAACGTGATTCTGAAAATGGCCGAGTCGTTTTACGACGTATTCCACGAACGCGGCTTTCGCGATACCTTCCTCGACCAGTTCAACTATGAAGCCGTGGGTGGCAGTCCGATCCTTGGCGTAAACGGAAATGTGGTGATCGGGCACGGAATTTCTTCGCCGCTGGCTACCCAAAACATGATCAAACTGGCCGCCCGCATGGTTGAATCGCGGGTGCTGGGCAAAATCAAGCAAGCATTGGACAACAAACCCTGAGCCGACTTCCGAGCCTCTGGCCACGACCGGAGAAACCGGAAATCGGCTTTTGCTTTTAGCGTTTTTTTTCCCTGAAACGCATTATGGTTCAAAAGGATGTAAGCCAATAGCCAACTACTAACGGCTGCTTTACAATTACTCATAATCAGAATGACTGCAATCAAAGCCGCCATTACAGGTGTGCATGGGTACGTGCCCGACTATGTGTTGACCAATGCCGAACTGGAAACGATGGTTGACACCAACGATGAATGGATTACCTCCCGAACCGGTATCAAAGAAAGACGCATCCTGAAGGGTGAAGGCTTGGGTAGCTCGCACATGGGGGCCAAGGCCGTGGAAGGATTGCTGAAAAAGACCAACACCAACCCGCTTGATGTCGAACTGATTATCTGCTGCACCACCACGCCCGATTTCGTGTTCCCGGCCACGGCCAACCTGATTGGCGACATGGTAGGTGCCAAAAATGCGTTCAGCTATGACGTGCAGGCCGCGTGTTCGGGCTTTTTGTTTTCGATGTCAACGGCGGCGCAGTTCATCGAGACGGGCCGCTACAAGAAAGTGGTGGTGGTGGGCAGCGACAAAATGTCGGCCATTGTTGACTACCAAGACCGGTCCACGTGCATCATCTTCGGCGACGGAGCCGGAGCCGTGCTGCTCGAACCGACCACCGAACCGGGCTACGGCCTGCAAGATTTTGTGCTGCGGTCAGACGGTTCGGGTGTGGAATACTTGGTGCAGAAGTCGGGCGGCAGCCGCCGTCCGCCGAGTATCGAAACGGTGACCAACCGCGAGCATTTTATCCATCAGGAAGGCGCGGCGGTGTTCAAGTTTGCCGTCAAGAACATGGCCGACGTGGCCGCCGAGGTGATGGAACGCAACCGCCTCACCGCCGACGACATTGCGTGGCTGTGTCCGCACCAAGCCAACAAACGCATCATTGATGCCACCGCCCAACGCATGGGCGTGGGCGAGGAAAAGGTGATGATTAACATCCACAAGTACGGCAACACCACCGATGCCACCCTGCCACTGGCCCTGTGGGACTACGAACCGCAACTCAAGAAAGGCGACAACATCATTTTCGCTGCTTTCGGAGGCGGTTTTACGTGGGGGTCGGCATATCTGAAATGGGCCTACGACACGCCGCACCATAAGTCGTAAGTGGTTAGTGGTTAGTCACCAGTCGTCAGTTAGCAGTTGATTGAAGTTATGCTGTGGTACGTTGGCGTTTTAAGCAAAAATTGCCTAAAACGCCTGTTTGTCTGAACCATGATTTATAGGATTCAAAGATTACCATGACAAACATTTCGTCTCAATCATGTCCATCACAAAAATCACTGTAAAATCACAGTTCTGACAGCCGTTTTGAGCAAAATCGTCTAAAACGGCTCTAACCTCTGCGTTCTGACCTCTGACCTGAAATTCGTACTTCGTACCTCGTAAATCTTACTTCTCACTGCGGCCAACAAACGAAAACTCTACCCGACATGAAAGCAAAGGAAATCCAAGACCTCATTGACTTTATCGCCAAATCGGGGCTGGACGAAGTCAACATCGAAACCGAAGCGTTCAAACTGAACGTAAAGCGCAGCGGCAGCCTGACGAAAGTAGTAGAGGCCGCTCCGCAAGCGTTTGTACCGGTGGCGGCCACGCCCGTACAAACAGCCGTTCCGGTGCCGACGCCAGCCGCTACAACCCCAGCTACAGAAAAACCCGCCGCCAGCGGCAACACCGTGACGGTGCGTTCGCCGATGATTGGCACGTTCTACCGCTCGGCCAACCCGGACTCTCCGGCCTTTGTGGAAGTGGGCGACGAGGTGAAAAAAGGCCAAGTGCTGTGCATCATCGAAGCCATGAAACTGTTCAACGAGATTGAAAGCGAAGTGTCGGGCCGCATCGTGAAAATCCTCGTCGACAACGCCATCCCCATCGAATACGACCAGCCCCTGTTCGTCGTCGAACCAAACTGATTTCAATTCAGAATTCAGAATTATGAATTCAGAGGGTTCTGTGCATTTTGCAATTCACGTTGCCCTTTCACGAGAGTCTGATCGAAACTACCCAGACTTGTTTTCAATTCTGAATTCTGAATTCACAATTCTGAATTCGATAAGCCATGTTCAAAAAAATATTGATTGCCAACCGGGGCGAGATTGCCTTGCGGGTCATCAGGACGTGCCGCGAAATGGGCATCAAAACCGTCGCCGTCTATTCCACCGCCGACAAAGACAGCCTGCACGTGCGGTTTGCCGACGAAGCTGTGTGCATCGGCCCGCCGCCCAGCCGCCAGTCGTACCTGAACATTCCGAACATCATCGCCGCCGCCGAAATCACCAACGCCGATGCCATCCATCCCGGCTACGGCTTTCTGTCCGAAAACGCCGATTTTTCGCGCATCTGCCAGGAATACAAAATCAAGTTTATCGGCCCGTCGCCGGAGATGATTGATTCCATGGGCGACAAAGCTTCGGCCAAGGCTACGATGAAGGCCGCCGGCGTACCTACCATTCCCGGCTCCGACGGCCTGCTTGATACGCTGGAAGAAGCCAAGGCGTTGGCCGCGAAAATCAAGTATCCGGTCATCATCAAGGCTACGGCGGGCGGCGGCGGCAAGGGCATGAGGATCATCCGCTCCGAGGCCGACTTCGACAAGGCTTGGAACGATGCCAAGATGGAAGCCGGGGCCGCCTTCGGCAACGACGGGCTGTACATGGAAAAGTATTTGGAAGAGCCGCGCCACATTGAAATCCAAGTGGTGGGCGACCAGTACGGCAAGGTGTGCCACTTGTCTGAACGCGACTGCTCCATCCAACGCCGCCACCAGAAATTAGTGGAAGAAACGCCGTCGCCCATCATCTCGTTTGGTCGACAAGCACGGCGACTTCTATTTCATGGAGATGAACACACGCATCCAAGTGGAGCACCCCATCACGGAGGAAGTTACTGATTTTGACTTGATTAAAGAACAAATCAAGGTGGCGGCCGGTGTGCCGATTTCGGGCAAGAACTACGAACCCGGCCTGTTTGCGATGGAATGCCGCATCAATGCCGAAGACCCGGCCAACGGCTTCCGGCCCAGCCCCGGCAAGATTGTGAACCTGCACCTGCCCGGCGGCCACGGCGTGCGGGTGGACAGCCACGTGTACGCAGGCTACACCATTCCGCCCAACTACGACTCGATGATTGCCAAGCTCATCGTGAGTGCGCAGACGCGC
>JALOMD010000709.1 GCA_025455595.1 Cytophagales bacterium
ACCACCACTTCCTGCCCCATGATGGCCTGTTCTTCCAATGTCACGTCAATGTCCGAACGGCCGCCGGTGATTTCCATTTCCTGCGTCTTGTAACCCACCGAAGTGATGACCAGCGTGAACGGAGCCGGGCGGTTGACGGTCAGTGAAAATTTGCCTTTGGTGTCGGTAATGGTGCCGGTTACGGTTCCTTTCACGGCAATGCTGACCCCGGCCAATGTCTCTTTGCTCTGCGAGTCGGTGACAGTGCCCGACAAGGTGACTTGTGCCTGCGCCGCCAATGCTGACAACAGAAGGAGCACCGCCGTGCAGAGTGATTTTTTAGTAATGTTGATTTTCATAAACAATAAATAGGTGACAGGATGAGAAAGCTAATGGTTGCGAAAATATGGCATTTTATTTAGTCAGAATATTCTTTTTACAATATTTGTTTAAGTCTTTTTATTTTTTCTTCTAAAATTTCTTTTAAATTATTGATTATGAAGCCTTTATAATTGAAAAAATATAGCCTCGTTCTTTCAAGCTTAAACATGAAAATCGGCTTGGGCGCATGTTTTTGGAAAGGTCAAAACGACAATTATTTTCGAGTGGCTATTCTTGTTTGACAAAAAAAAACCATATTCAACGCCGGAAAAACACCAGCCGTTTTGGGCGTTTTTTACCTAAAACATCATAAACCACAAACTGCACTGACACACAAATGAACAGGAAAATGAGAATGGGCATGGTGGGCGGCGGCATCGGCGCGTTCATCGGAGCCGTACACCGCATGGCCGCCGGCTTGGACAACGAAATCGAACTGGTCTGCGGCGCGTTCAGCAGCGACCCGGAGCGTTCCCGGCAGTCGGGCGAGATGCTGTACCTGCCCGCCAGTCGCGTCTATCCCGACTACCGCACCATGATTCTGGAGGAACTGAAACTGCCCGAAGGCGAGCGGATGGATTTCATTTCCATCGTTACACCCAACCACGTGCATTTCGGCCCGGCCAAGATGGCTCTGGAGCACGGCTTCCACGTGGTGCTGGACAAACCCATGACGCTGAACCTCCAAGAGGCCGTTGACCTGAAGGAAGTGATTGAAAAAAGCGGCCTGCTGTTTTGCCTCACGCACAACTACACCGGCTACCCGATGGTGAAACAAGCCCGCGACATGATTGCCGAGGGCAAGCTGGGCAAAATCCGCAAAATCGTGGTCGAGTACCCGCAGGGCTGGCTCAATGTATTGTTGGAAGCCACCGGCCAGAAACAAGCCGAGTGGCGCACCGACCCGGCCCGGTCGGGGGCGGCGGGCTGCATCGGCGACATCGGCACGCACGCGTTCAACATGGCCGAGTACATGACGGGCCTGAAAGTGACCGAAGTGTGCGCCGACTTGACCACCTTTGTGGAAGGCCGCAAGCTCGAAGACGATGCCAACCTGCTGCTGCGTTTTGAGAACGGGGCCAAAGGCGTGCTGCACTCCAGCCAAATCTCGGTGGGCGAAGAAAACAACTTCAACATCCGCGTCTATGGCGAGGTGGGCGGCCTGTGGTGGCACCAAATGGAACCGAACACGCTGGAATACACCCGCCCCGGCGAACCCAAGCTGATGCTGCGCACGGGCGTGGGCATTTCGGCGGCTTCGTCGCAAAACACGCGTCTGCCAGCCGGTCATCCGGAAGGTTACATCGAGGCGTTTGCCAACGTGTACCGCAACTTCGCCAAAACATTGCGCAGCCGACTGAAAGGCGAAACCCCCGACCCGTCGTATTTGGATTTCCCCGGCGTGGAGAGCGGCCTGCGCGGCATGAAGTTCATAGACACGGTGATCCGCTCGAACCAAAGCACGGAGAAGTGGACGAAGTTCGTTTAACGTTTACCGTTTTGGGCGTTTTTTGCTCAATACGGACGCGTGTCGTGGCATGACTGAGATGTGATGAATCGTGGCCGCCAAATGAGTCATCCCGACACGTCGGGACAGGTTGCCACGACTATCTCTCCGCGCCGAACCGTAAACCTTTCACAGGGCGTTTTAGGCAAAAATTGCTCAAAACGCGAGAAAACCCTCACCCCCAGCCCCTCTCCCGTCGGGAGAGGGGTGTGTTTACAAATGCGAGCCTCTTATCTCAAACCTGTCCGTGTAGTGTACTGTCTTGGGTTGAAAAGTCCCCCCTCTCCCAAGGGAGAGGGGGACGGGGGTGAGGATTCAACCGCCGTTTCAAGCAAAAAACACCCAAAACGGCAAACTGAAAACCGTAAACGCCAAACGAATGATTATTACTGTCCGCAACCTGAGCAAAAGCTACGACAAACTGGTGCTGGACAACATCAGTTTCGACATTGAGCCGGGGCAAATCATCGGATACCTGGGGCCGAACGGCGCGGGCAAAAGCACCACCATCAAAATCATGGCGGGCATGGTTACCGACTTTGCCGGCGAGGTGCGCATCTTGGGGCTGGACGTGGCCCGCGAGCCGATGGAAGTGAAGCGGCGCATCGGCTACATTCCCGAAAACGCGTTGCTTTACGAC
>JALOMD010000710.1 GCA_025455595.1 Cytophagales bacterium
ATGAGCAAGGTAGAAACCACGAATGTCTATTTACAAGAAAACTGAAAGACTATTTATCAGAAAATCTTCCGATTGCCTGTGGTGCTGACGGTTGGCCTGGTAGTTTGGAGCGGTACGCTCACAAAAAGGAAATAAGCTGGGAAACAGTTTTCAAACAAGTTAGCCTTGAAGTGTTGGCGTTGGGCGAAAACGACTTCGAGGCAAAAAAGTATTTAAGACAGAGAATTGAAGCATTGTTAAGCCGAGTACAAGAAAATGGAGACCCTTGGTATAACAAATGCTGGACAGACGATTGGGAATCGTTATGCTCAAGCAAAAACCAATGGTTCCGCGGGATGTGGACTAAAAAAGAGTATAAGGTGATACAATCAATAGGGAAATTGATTAAAAAAGACCAAGTATTTGAAGATTGGAGATCGTTCCGACCAACAAAAACGTTACTCGACTTGAAAAAGAGCTTTTATGAAAATAAAACGCAATAGTCTTCAGTGACACATCTTGGATACGAGGACTTTCTTAGCACTTGATCTACAACTGGCATTTTGAGAAAAAATGCTCAAAACACTTTTTTGTTTAGAGTTTGCCCAAACGTTCGCTATTTTTGGACAAGCAGCCAGTCGTGTTCCGTATAGCGTTTTGGGCAAAATTTGCCCAAAACGAAAATCCAGCCATCACAAGGCCAACCTTCCAACCTGTAACCTTGCAACTTTCCAACTCGTCAATCCGATGAACAAATACCTACTCCTGTGCCTGTTGCCGCTGGTCGCCTCGGCGCAAAACTACGTGGCTCGCGTATCGCAAATGGCCGACCAAATTGACCAAAAAGTGATCGGTTACCGGCGGCATTTTCACCAGAATCCCGAACTGAGCAACCGCGAGGTTGAAACCGCAAAATTCGTGGCCGACAAGCTGAAAGCCTTGGGCCTCGAAGTGCAGACCGGCGTGGCCAAAACCGGCGTGGTGGCCCTGCTCAAAGGCGGTAAGCCCGGCCCGTGCGTGGCCCTCCGCGCCGACATGGACGCGCTGCCCGTGCCCGAACGCGCCCCGCTGCCCTTTGCATCGAAAGCCAAAGGCGAGTACAACGGCCAGGAAGTGCCCGTGATGCACGCCTGCGGCCACGACACGCACATGGCCATGTTGCTCGGCGCGGCCGAAATCCTGACCACCATGCGCAAAGACATCAAAGGCACCGTCAAGTTCATTTTCCAGCCCGCCGAAGAAGGTGCCCCACGCGGCGAGGAAGGCTGAGCCAAGCTGATGGTGAAAGAAGGCGTACTCGAAAACCCGAAAGTGGAAGCCATTTTCGGCATCCACATCAACGCGCAGACCGAGGTGGGCAAAATCAAGTACCGGCCCGAAGGCACCATGGCTGCCGTGGACGGCCTGCGCATCACCGTGAAAGGCCGGCAGTCGCACGGGGCGTATCCGTGGCTGGGCGTTGACCCGATTGTCGTGTCGTCGCAAATCATATTAGGACTGCAAACGATTGTGAGCCGCCAATTGGAACTGACCAAAGAGGCTGCCGTGATTACCGTCGGCTCGCTGCACGGCGGAGTGCGCAGCAACATCATCCCCGAAGAAGTGGCCATGGAAGGCACCATTCGGTCGTTGGACGGCGCGATGCAAACCATCATCCACGAACGCATCAAACGCACGGCCGTGAACATCGCCGAAAGTGCCGGAGCCACGGCTGAGGTAGAGATTACACGCGGCTATCCGGTGACGTACAACAACCCGGCCCTGACGGAACGGATGGTTCCGTCGCTGTACAAAGCGGCCGGACAAGAAAACGTGTCGCTCACCAAAGCCGTCACCGGGGCTGAAGACTTCTCGTTTTTTCAAGAGAAGGTGCCGGGTGTGTTCGTCTTTGTGGGAGGCATGCCCAAAGGCAAAGACGTAGCCGAAACCGCCGCCCACCACACACCCGACTTTTTTATTGATGAAAGTGGCATGAAAATCGGTGTAAAAACCTATTGCCTGCTGGCGTTGGATTATTTGGAGATGAAAAAATGAAGATTGAATGGTTTGATTGTTAGATGGCCGAATGGCTAAACGGTCAGGCGGCGAGATGATTGTTGGCGTTTTGGGCACTTTTTGCTCAAAACATCTAAGTGCCCGACAGAAATTAATTTACACCATTTTTGGCGCACAAGAAATAATAAAGTTGCTATCGGCTGATAATGAGACTATTATGTATTTTACTGGCGAACTCCACCCTCCGTAGGAGCGGCCCGATTGACAATCATCCGTCAGGGCCGCTCCTACGGAGCTTTTTTCTGTGATTTTTCTGTATTTCTACAGACAGGTCGCCCCTACGGGGCTTTTGCGTTTTGGGCGTTTTTTGCCTAAAACGGCAAACTGTAAACCGAGGACTGAAAACGGTAAACGCCAAACGGATTACGGCACTACCTTCAGCGTGGCTTGCATGGACATATAATGGCCCGGGTACGTGCAGACGATGGTATAATTGCCCGGCTTGGCCGGGGCGGTGAAGTAAATGGTTTCG
>JALOMD010000711.1 GCA_025455595.1 Cytophagales bacterium
AATCACCCAAGACAAAACGCCCATTTGCGTGGGCGGCGGCGTGGACATCAAGACTTCCGGCGGGGCGAAACGCGTGCAACTGCACCACATCCACTTGGAAGAAGACGCGGGCAAGTCCATCCACGCCGACAACGAACCCGACACACTGCTCGACTACAACCGCGCCGGCACGGCCCTGATTGAAATCGTGACCGACCCGGTGATGCGTAGTTCGGAGGAGGCCGCCGCCTGCGTAGCCGAAATCCGCAAGCTGGTGCGTTACCTCGACATCTGCGACGGCAACATGGAAGAAGGCTCGCTGCGTTGCGATGCCAACGTGTCCATCCGGCCCATGGGCAGCCAAAAGCTGGGCACCAAGGTCGAAATCAAGAACATGAACTCCACGCGCAACGTGCAGCGGGCCATTGACGCGGAAGTGGAGCGGCAGAAACGCGTTTTGGCAAAAAAAGAGCAAATCGTGCAACAGACGCGCCTTTTCGATGCCGACACCGGACGAACCCACGCCATGCGCACCAAGGAAACCATGAACGACTACCGCTATTTTCCCGACCCCGACCTGTCGCCGGTAATGGTTTCGGACGAGTGGCTGGCGGCTATCCAGGCCCAAATGCCGCCGTTGCCGCACGAATTGTACGCGAAATTCGTTACCCAATACAAGTTGCCCGAATACGATGCCGCCGTGCTGACCGATACAAAGGAGGTAGCCTTGTACTTCGACGAAATGTGCCGCCACACCGCAAACCACAAGGCGGCCTCCAACTGGGTGATGGGCCAAGTGAAGTCGTATTTGAACGAGAACGGACTGGAGATGAGCCAATTCCCGGTACGCGCCGAAACCTTGGCGGGCCTGATTGGATTGATTGACGAAAACGCGGTGAGCCATACCGCCGCCGCCCAACAGTTGTTTCCGTTGCTGGTGCAGCAGCCCGACCAAACCGCCCGCCAACTGGCCGAGACCCACAACCTGATGCAGCAAAGCGACGACAACGCCCTGCAAACCGTGATTGACGAGGTGCTGGCCGCGCACCCGCAGAAAGTGAAAGAATACCGCTTCGACGGCAAAAAGAACTTGGTGGGCCTGTTCATGGGCGAGGTGATGAAACGAACCGGCGGCAAAGCCGATCCGAAAGTGGCAAACCGTTTGCTACTCAAAACATTGTCCGAAAACTGAAATCCGCGAGGAATGCGGGGTAAGTTGGCAGTGGCGGCAGCAGTTGGCAGTCGAAAGGCGTTTTGGGCGAATTTCGCCCGAAACGGTATCGCCACGACTCCCACAGGCTCGGCCAAAGGCAATCATTCGGCCTTGAAACCGAGACGAAAGATTTTTCGACTCTACGCGTTTTGGGCAATTTTTGCCTAAAACGCTGATAATAAAAATATTAGACAGTCCAAAGCCTAAAGGCCAAAGACTAAAAACCAATGACTAAGTACTCAAATCATGAAAAAAATCGCTTTTTTCTCCGTCTGCTGGCTGCTGGTTTTGTCTTGCACCAACCGCGCCGCCAGCGAAGCCGCCACGCAAGCACAGGCACCCAAAGACGGCTTCGTGCTGACCGGCAAAGTGAAATACCCGATGGGCAAAGCCAAGGTGCAGCTTTGGAAAATCAAGGACAACGCCCTGCAACCCGTTGACTCGGTGGCGTTGGACAAGAACAACACCTTCACGTTCAAAGGCAAAGTGGCCGAGCCTGATTTCTACGTGCTCAACTTCTACAACACCCAAAAAGTGCTGGTCATTGTTGAAAATGCCGTGCTGACGGTTGACGTGGACGGCAACAGCCCAACCGGCGCGGTGACCATGAAAGGCACGCCTGCGCTGGAGGACATGCAGAAACTGAACAACTGGCTTGCCGACACGCAGAAACAAATGGGCGGCTTGCAGAAAGAAATGCAAGCGGCGGCCTTGGACAAAAGCCAGTCGGGGCGGCAGAAAGTGGAGCAGAAGCTTGCCGCCATACGTACCGAAAACACCAAGAAATTCAAGGATTTGGTAGCGGGTATGAAGCCGAGCTTGGCCGTTTGGTATGCCCTCAATAACGGTGTGCTGAACCCGGAAGAGGAATACAAGTTCTTGCAGCCCCTCGTGGCCGATTTGAAGAAAGCCATGCCGACTTCGCGTTACGCACCGGAGTTCGACAATTACGCCGCCCAACTGGCCGAGTTTGGCAACGCCCTGCAAGTGGGACAAAACGCCCCGGAAATCTCCCTGAATACGCCCGAAGGGAAGACTTTGAAACTGTCGTCGTTGCGCGGCAAGTACGTGCTCATTGACTTTTGGGCTTCGTGGTGCGGGCCGTGCCGCATGGAAAATCCTAACGTGGTGCGCATGTACAACAAGTTCAAAACCAAGAACTTCGAGATTTACGGCGTGTCGCTGGATCGCAACCGCGAGGACTGGCTGAAGGCCATTGAGAAAGACCAGCTTTCGTGGCTGCACGTCTCCGACCTCAAGTTTTGGAATTCGGAAGGTGCCAAAACCTACGGCGTACGCGGCATTCCGGCCAC
>JALOMD010000054.1 GCA_025455595.1 Cytophagales bacterium
CGCCGCATGAGCAACCCGGAGGTGTCGGCAGTAGGGCGCAACTTCTTCATCTCGCCCGAAAACCGGTACAACATCACCGTGAGTAACGCCAAACTAACGTCCCGGCTTGGATTTGCCGTTACTTACCGCTGGACTGACCGGATGTGGGTGGAGCAAGGCAATACGCAAGGCGACGTGTGGCTTCCTGCCTGGAATACTTTTGATGCGCAGGTTTCGTGGAAGGTGCCTGCCATCAAAACAATTGTAAAAGTGGGCGGCACGAATTTGCTGAATCAATACTACGCGCAGGGCTACGGACTGGCCCGGATTGGCGGTCTGTATTATGTGGCACTGAACTTTGACGAGTTTTTGCGGTAGGGAGCCTCCGAAGAAGCTTTCAAATGAGGAGGTTTTGCCTTTGCAGAAGATACTATTTTGCAGTGCGTACAAGTAGTGCTTTTTAAAAAAGTGGTACTTGTTCTGATTAAAAAAGTGGTACTTGTTCTGAACAGGCAGGTTTCGCTCTTATAAAAGATACTATTTTGATTTTCTGTAAATTCTCGCGTTTTGACAGATTTTTGCCCAAAACGCTTTCCTGAATTTAGCATTTGCGTTCCGGCGTACACCTCCCTAAATCCCTCCTACAGAAAGGAGGGATTTAGGGAGGTGTCAGGCGTTTCTGACGCGGATGCCAAGACAAACAACGTCCGTTTTAGGCAAAAATCGAAGAATCCCGCAATCGGCGGGAACGCCCAAAACGATAAACGAAAAACCATCAACAAACAAAACATGCAACCATCCGATACACCCCGGCGCATCGCCATCATCGGCGGTGGGTTGAGCGGCACATTAACGGCTATTCAACTGCTGCGGCAGTGCCGACACACGCTTCACATTGACTTGATCGAAAAAAACGCGGAAGTGGGCTTGGGTGTGGCCTACGGCACTACCTTCGCTGAGCACCTGCTCAACGTCCCGGCCAAGAACATGAGCCTGTTCCCCGACGAACCGGCGCATTTTCACCGCTGGCTCGAACAAATCCATCCCGGCCAGTACGAACCCGAATCGTTCGTCCCTCGGATGATTTACGGCCACTACGTGCAACAAACGTGGCAAACTGCCTTGCGCAACAAGCCCGAAGCCGTATCGGTTGCCGTTCATCAGGCGCAGGCAGAGGTGGTCACGCCGGAAAATCCCGGAATCCGCATCAAACTTGACCCCGGCAGCGAAATAGTGGCCGGTAAAGCAGTGCTGGCGTTAGGCAACTTTTCCCCAACTGACCCGGTGGCGGTGCAGCCCGAATGGGTGGAGGAAAATCGCTACGTTCCTAATCCGTGGACACAACGGGCCTACGATTCGCTGGCCTCGTTGCAAAACTTGCTTTTGATTGGCTCCGGACTGACGGCCTTGGATGTCATCATGGCGGCGTGCAAACAGGGTTTCCGGGGAAAATTTCATCTGGTTTCTTCGCACGGGCGGTTGCCGTTGCCCTACACCGATGCCAACTACGGCTCCGAACCGACCCGGTCGGCTGCGTTTCTGTCCGCTAATCCGACAGTCCGGGAACTGATTGCGTATTTTAAGCAGGAACGGTATCGTCGGCAGGGCAACTGGCAGGCGGTGATGCGGGCGTTGCGTCCGCTGGTGCCCACTATCTGGCAAAAAATGCCTCTTCCTGAAAAAAAGCTATTTCTGCTGCGTGTCTCTTCCATCTGGAACGTCCACCGCCACCGGGTTTCCGAGCAGGTCATTCGTACCGTGGGATTACTGAGGCAGACGGGGCGGCTGTTCAATTACAAAGGACGGGTAACATCGCTCCATCGCGACCAAGCTACCATGAAAGTGCAAGTGCGGAACGGCCAAGGCCATCGCTGCTTGTCAGCAGACCGGGTCATCAACTGCACCGGGCCGTGCAGCGACATCGAACGCATCGCCCGCACCGATTCGCTGATCCGAAGTTTGCTGCAAACCGGCAGTGCCCGGCCCGATGCCTTGCGCATGGGTTTCGATGCCACACCGGACGGACAATTGCTGGATGCGGTGGGCAATCCTTCGCCGTTTTTGTACACGCTGGGACCGCCGATGAAAGGGATTTTGTTTGAATGCACCGCCGTTCCAGAGATTCGCGAGCAGGCGCAGGTTTTGGCAACGCGGTTGTTGGGCTGAACAGGCGTGGCTTGCAAAACAATTCCGGCCCGAAGGCCAAGTCATTGAAGATTGTCCGAGTTCCTATACCAACGTTGAATACTGAATGCGTAATGTCGAATAATGAATTACTTGGAAATCAGCAGGTTGCATTTGTCAAAATACGCAATCTGTTTTTGATTTTAGTATTAGCCTACAAAAGCGTTTTAAGCAAAAATCGCCCAAAACGCCTGTACTCAATTGAGTTTCGGAGAGGCGGAAGCATTGATGCGCTTTCTGCTTCTAAGCCACTGCCTTGAGGACGATGTACTTGGATTTTTCAAACTCCATGCGGGCGTACTCGTAGTCGAGGACGAACTCGCGGAGGTCGGTGCGGGAGGGGAGGTCGAACATGAGGTTGGTCATGATGGCCTCGCAGATGGAACGCAGGCCGCGTGCACCGAGCTTGCATTCCACGGCTTGGTCAACGATGTAGTCGAGGGCTTCGTTGGTGAAGGTAATCTTGATGCTTTCCATCTCGAACAGTTTTTGGTACTGTTTGGTGATGGCGTTTTTGGGTTCGGTGAGGATTTGGCGCAGGGTTTCGCGGCTCAACGGCTCCAGGTACGTCAACACCGGCAGGCGGCCGAGCAGTTCGGGAATCAGCCCGAACGAACGCAGGTCTTGGGCCGTGACGTAGCGGAGCAGGTTCTCGTTTTCGCGCAGCGTGTCGAACGCACTGCCGCCGCTGAAGCCGATGGGCCGGGTGTTGATGCGTTTGCCGATGTGCCGTTGGATGCCCTCGAACGCGCCGCCGCAGATGAACAAAATGTGCTCGGTGTTGACGGGAATCATCTTCTGGTCGGGGTGCTTGCGGCCGCCTTGCGGGGGCACGTTCACCAACGAGCCTTCGAGCAGTTTCAGCAGGGCTTGTTGCACACCTTCGCCGCTCACGTCGCGGGTGATCGAGGGGTTGTCTGATTTCCGGGAGATTTTGTCAATCTCGTCAATATAGACAATGCCGCGTTCGGCTTTGTCCACGTCGTAGTCGGCGGCTTGGAGCAGGCGGGTCAGGATGGTCTCCACGTCTTCGCCCACGTAACCGGCCTCGGTGATCACCGTGGCATCGGCGATGCAGAACGGCACTTGCAGCAGCCGGGCCATGGTGCGGGCCAGGTAGGTTTTGCCCGTGCCGGTTTCGCCCACCATGATGATGTTCGATTTCTCGATCAGTACGTCGTCGTCGCTTTTGGGCTGCATCAGACGCTTGTAGTGGTTATAGACGGCTACGGACAGTACTTTTTTTGCTTCGTCCTGCCCCACCACAAACTGGTCGAGGAAGCGTTTCATTTCGGCGGGCTTGACGAGGTTGAACTTCGGCGTGCCGCTTTTCTCTTTCGGACGGGTTTCTTCGAGTATGATTTGGTGGCCTTGCTCAATGCAACGGTCGCAGATGTGGGCGTTGATGCCCGAAAGCATCAGTGAAACTTCTTTTTTGCTACGCCCGCAGAAGGAGCAACTGATTTGGGCCATGAGAAGACGGGGAGTTGTTTGGCTTTTGGCTATTAGCCGTTGGCTTTTGGTGAGGGCTGACGGGTGGACTTGCCCGAAGCTAACCGCCAAAAGCCAACGGCTGTTAGCTTGCAAAAGTAAGCAGTTTTTTTTGGTAGTGCGGCGGCGGCTGTGTTTTTTCTTGGAAGGACGAGCCGATGGTGGGCGTTTTGGGTGTTTTTTGCCCAAAACGCCTTTGTGTTTTTGCAATTCGGTTGAAGCGTCATTGCGAGTCCCGCCACGGCGCGATCGCAACGACGGATTCTCTTTAGGCGTTTGGGCGATTTTCAACAGAAAACCCCCGCTCGTGCGAGCCGGGGGTTTTTGTTTTCTCTGCCAATCGAATCAGTATCCGCATTGGTGACGAAAGCCTTGCCGGGTGCGGCCACCGTGCGTTTTAGGCAATTTTTGCCCAAAACGCTTGATTGGCTTGCGTTGAAGAAATCCAATTGCGTCGGGCACAGGCTGAAGCATGTGCTACTTTTTCTGACCTCTAAACGCTGACCTCTGACCTAACCGTCAGGCTTGGTCCACCACACCGTCCACAATGCCGTATTCGATGGCTTCGTTGGCATCCATCCAGTAGTCGCGGTCAAAGTCCTTGAGGATGCGTTCCACGGTTTTGCCGCAGTTGTCGGCCAGAATCTGGGCACCGATCTGCTTGGTTTTTTCAATCTGCCGGGCTTGGATTTCCAGATCAACCGAACGGGCTTGGAAGTAGCCGCCGATGCTCGGCTGGTGAATCATCACCTCGCCGTGCGGATAGATGAACCGGCGGCCTTTGGCACCGGCCGACAACAGAATGGAACCCATCGAGGCGGCCAGGCCCATGCAGATGGTTGAAATCGGCGACTGGATCAGCTTCATGGTGTCGTAGATGACCATGCCCGACGTGACCACCCCGCCGGGGCTGTTGATGTAAAACTTGATTTCTTCGCCCGGCTTTTCGGCATCAAGGTACAGCAGGCGGTTCACAATATAGCGGGCCGAGTCGTCGTCAACCACGCCCCACAGGAACACTTTGCGTTGCTCCAGGAATTTTTTCTGAAACATACGGTCGCCGAACACGTTTTCCAGCGTTTCAGGCTTGGGCATTTCCGGCTCTTCGTCGGCGTATTTGAAAGGGTTCATAGAAAACGAAGTACGATTTTAGATTTACGAAGTACGATTTACAAATACTTGGTCATGAGTAGTTAGTCTTGGGTCTTGGGCAAAAAACATCCCAACACTCTGAAAAATCAACGTACTACGAACAAGTTTCCTCTGGTGGAATAAGTTAAACCAAATGCCAGCGAATATCTGCTCGTATTTAATTTAATCTATTTCTCAATTTGTTAAAAAGATTCAAGTGTCTGAAAATCAATATTTTGTTCAGACTCTTTCGCTAAAAGCCAAAAGCTAATAGCCAAGCTACTAATGACTAAGTACTTGAATATTTAGCACTTGTTGTTGTTGGAAAGACTGTTCAAAAAGCCCCCTCCCACGCCTATTGCGTGGCAGGCTTCGGAGGGGGTTGGGGGAGGCCCCTTATTTCAAAGTCGCCTCTTTTTCCTCGCGCATCAGGATTTCGTCAATCAGGCCGTAGTCAAGGGCTTCTTTGGAGGTGAGCCAATAGTCGCGGTCGGAGTCCTCTTTCACTTGGTCGTGGGTTTTGCCCGTGTGGCTGGCAATGATGGTGTACAGTTCGTCGCGCAGGGTCACGAGTTGTTTCACCGTGATCTGGATGTCAGAGGCTTGCCCGCCTGCGGCACCCGACGGCTGGTGAATCATGGTGCGGGCGTGGCGCAGCGACGACCGTTTGCCTTTGGCTCCGCCGGCCAGCAGCACGGCGGCCATCGAGGCGGCGATGCTCACGTTGATGGTGGCCACGTCGGGGCGGATGTACTGCATGGTGTCGTAGATGCCCAAACCGGCATACACCGAGCCGCCCGGACTGTTGATGTACAGCAGAATGTCCTTTTTCGGGTCGGCCGATTCAAGGAACAGCAACTGTGCGATGACAATGTTGGCGATGTTGTCGTCGATGCCGAGGCCGAGGAAAATGATGCGGTCGGCCATCAGGCGCGAAAACACGTCAACCTCGCGGAAGTTCATGGGCCGCTCCTCAATAACGGCGCGGGTCATGTTCTCCACGCGGTGAATGTAGCCGTCCACCGCCGAGCCGCTGATGTTCTGCCCTTTGACGGCGTATTTGCGGAATTCTTCGCTGCTTAAATCTTTGTAAAACATAGAAGGGAATTAAGAATTCAGAATTAAAAATTGAGAATTGGAATGCAAAGTTTGATTCGTTTTCTACAGGCGTTTTAGGCGAAATTTGCTCAAAACGCATCAAGGAATTCCGTCAATTACAATCTGTTCGTCACAGGCTCGGCAACTCCCCTCCTATTGTAGGAGGGTGGCCGAAGGCCGGGGTGGTAGAGCGTCCAGATAGGCACGAATGCTACAAATGCCAAGCCTTTTTTGCGACTTGGCTCACCGTCCATGCGTGTTACCACCCCCAACCCCTCCTTCACAAGGAGGGGAGTTTTTAGCCTTGGCTCTCAACAACGCTTTGACTGAGTCCTCAAAAGCGTTTTGGGCAAAAATTGCCCAAAACGGCCGGTTCCGATGATGGCGAGCCTGTGGGCGGCAAAATACGAATTAAAACGAAACCTCACAGTGCCGTGGTGAACGGGACACAATTACCATACCTTTTTGGCAATGAGTGAATGATTGAATGGTTGAATGAGTGAATAGCCTGCAAACAAAAACCGCCCGTAAGTTTGTTTACGGGCGGTTTTTGTTTGGCTTTGACCTTGTTTATTCAGCCCCCTCGTCCGATTTGTCGAACTCTGCGGCACTGACTTTCTGCACCGTCGGCGTGACTTGCTCACGGACAAACGCTGCCACTTTGTCAGTGAACACGCGTTGGTAGGTGTTCATGTAGTTCTGGCCTTTCTCGGCTTTCAGGAAGTTGTCCACCAGCCGGTCGAGGAGGTCGCTGTTTTCGGCGTTGTCGGTCTGCAGAAAACCGTACACTTCCTTGAACGAATTCTTGGCTTGGGCCACCACTTCCTCGTGTTCCACCGTGATGCCGTGTTCCTTGGCGATTTTTTCTTTGATAATCGTCCATTTCAGGCCTTTCACAAAGCCGTCGTACTCCTTGGCGATGGTTTCGTCGCTGAGGTTGCGGTTGGTGACTTTCAGCCAGCGTTTCAGAAACTCGTTCGGCAGGTCGATTTGCGTAGTATCCACCAATTGGTTCTGGATGTCGCTCTTCAAGCGGGTTTCGCCTTCGCGGTCGTAGGTGCGGGCCAGGTCTTCGCGGAGTTTCTCACGGAAAGCCTCCTCGGTGGTCACTTCCTCGCCGAAGACTTTCTTGAAAAACGCCTCGTTCATTTCGGCGGGCACCTGGCGGTCAATGTCCGCAATGGCGAACTCGAACTCGCCCGTCAGTTTATCGGCCTCTTCCTGCGGCAGTTGCGTGAACAGCCGTAGCGAGTCTGCTTCCGCAAAAATGCCTTGGATGTCGAACTGCACCACGTCTTCTTTCTTTTTGCCCAAGAACATCGGCTTGGCCGCGTCGGTCAGTTTGTTGACGAACAGATAGGCGTTCTCCTTGTTGAAACCGCCTTCGGCCACTTGCCGCACTTTGCCGAACACCAGGTCTTGCTCGCCCACTTCTTCGGGGTTGATGTACTCGCCGTGGCGGCCGCGCAGGTTTTCGATGGATGCCTCGATGTCGGCATCAGCGATTTCCACTTCGCGGCGCACCAGATTCAGCTTGCCAAGGTCGTAGGCAAACTCCGGCACCAAGCCGATGTCGTAGCTGAACGAAAACTCGCGTTGGTTTTCCCAGTCAATGCTTTCGGCATCGGTGGTGTTGGGCAGCGGGTCGCCCACGATGGCGAGTTGGTTTTCCTTGATGTATCCGTCCACCGACTCGGCCAACAGGCTGTTCACCTCGTCCACCAGTATGCTTTTGCCATACATCTTGCGGAGCAGTCCCGGCGGCACCTTGCCCGGACGAAAGCCTTTGATAGCGGCTGTCTTGCTGTAGTCCTTCAGTTTCTTGTCCACGCGAGGCTGGTAGTCGGCCTCTTCCAACGTGATGCGGATGGAGGCGTTGGCCGTGTCCTTCCGGTCTAAGGTGATGTTCATAAAAACAAGTTCAAGGTTAAAAGTTGCAGGTTAAAGGTTGTAGGTTCAAGGTTGCAGGTTACAAGTCGAACGTTTTAGGTTTTTGTAGGGGCGGTTTTTTGTTTGTCCTGCTCGAACTTTCTCAAGTATTCGATAAACGCTTTGATTTGCCGGGACAAACCCAAAAGTTCATCCTTTTTCTGTTCGTAGAAGATTGCGTCAAGCAATTCCGTTTCTTTGGGTACAAACAACTGGCTGCGCAGTTCGCCTGCGGAGCCTTTGGCGAAACGCAAGAATTTGATAAAATCCTTGTTATTGTCGTATTCAAATCCTTCGGCAATGTTGTTGGAAATCGAAAAAGCCGAACGGCGGATTTGGTCTTTGGTTCCAAAGTCACGACTGATGGGGCCGGTTTCTGAAAGACCGAAAACATCCACTGCAATACGAACCGCCTTCTGCTAAATCTCCAAGTCCTCAAAGGTTTTGACTTTCATTACCCATTACGTCTGTGTTTGAGTAAACGAAGGAAGAAGAGCAAGTTCCCAACCTGTAACTTTGAACTTGTAACCTGCAACCCATTTCAATCAAAAAACCCCCAAAACGATGCCGCTTTGAGGGTTTGGTGCGGATGGAGGGACTCGAACCCCCACGCCTCGCGGCGCCAGATCCTAAGTCTGGTGCGGCTACCAATTACGCCACATCCGCAAAAGGACTGCAAAAGTAGCAAGTTTTTGCGTGAATGGAAAAATTAGGGCCTGAAATTTTTGAGTGCCAAGAATTTTCGAAAAAGAACTTGCATCACTGCATCCAAGCGTTGCATTTTTTTGTTAATTTCATAAGATTGTGGTCTTGGTGCCGAAGTCGGGATACGTGATGTAATACAAGCGGATTTCGAGGTAAGCGTTTTGGGCGTTTTTCGCTTAAAACGCTGCGGAAAAACCTCCATAGGGTTCAAAACCCTATGAAGGTTGAAAGTCTGCACAAGCGTTTTAAGCAGAATTTGCCCAAAACGCAACGTTGACACAAAACCAAGAACCGCGCATCAAGCGACAAGAATACAAGTTTCCCCATGCAGACAGAAATCGTGACCGCAGAGACACTCGCCAAGCCTGAGTGTGCCACGCCGGAATCAGACCAGGCGGAACAGGAACGCCGCGAAATACTGCGACAGTACCGGAAACTGCTCCGCTCCATGAAGCCGGTGCTGAAAGACGGCGACGCGAAACTGATCAAGAAAGCTTTCAACACCGCCGTGGAAGCCCACCAAGGCATGAGGCGCAAAAGCGGCGAGCCGTACATTTACCACCCGCTGGCCGTGGCGCAGATTGCCGTGGAGGAAATCGGGCTGGGCACCACGTCGGTGGTGGCGGCTTTGCTGCACGACGTGGTGGAAGACACCGACACGGAAATCGAGGACATTCAGCGCGACTTCGGGCCGAAGGTGGCCAAAATCATCGACGGCCTCACCAAGATAGCGGGCACATTCGAGTACGGCACCTCGCAGCAGGCCGAGAACTTCCGCAAGATGCTGCTCACGCTCTCGGACGACGTGCGGGTGATTCTCATCAAGCTCGCCGACCGGCTGCACAACATGCGCACCTTGGCCTCGATGCCGCGCAACGGCCAGCTCAAGATTGCCTCCGAGACCATGTACCTCTACGCCCCGCTGGCCCACCGGCTGGGGCTGTACGCCATCAAGTCGGAGTTGGAAGACCTGTACCTCAAGTACACCGATCCCGACACCTACAAGGCCATTGCCGAAAAGCTGAAACAGACCAAGTCGGCCCGCGAGAAATTCATCGCCGACTTCATCGCCCCCAT
>JALOMD010000712.1 GCA_025455595.1 Cytophagales bacterium
AAACTGCTCAAACAAGCCTGTGCCATTGCCAAAAGCAAGCGGGCGTACGACGAGAATTTTGCACTTTTTCCTTGACTTTCAACACAGTTCATGCCGACACAGGAGGCATGACAAAGCCTTCCTTTGTCCATAACTCACGTTAAGTTTATGATATTTTTGGCATGCAAGAAAAGTTGCAAGTATTTGATTTTCAGTTACTTGTAGTTTTTTGCTAAAGACTAAAGGCCAAAGACCAAAGACTGACGGCTTGGCACTTATGGGTGTTTAACTGGGAACCTTCACTTTCGCGAAAGCCACCGAGTTGCGTGTCTTGACACCCGATTCCTCCTTGCGTCGGAATGACAAGTTCGCTCTGCTGAGTTTTTTGAAAATCTTAAACAGTCACTTGTTACAGATTCAATTGATTTTGACACGTACGGATGAAAAAAACGGTCTGGCTGCATCTGGTTTGTTGGCTGGCCTTCGGGGCGACGGCTCTTTCGCGCGATGCCCTGGTGGCGTTCGAGAAAATCATGCTGGCCAGATCCGTGATTGTCCTGCTCAGTTCCGCCACGCTGTTCTATTACGTTGCGTGGGTGGCGTGTCCGTATTTGTCCGCCCGGAAACCGCTTTCCTTCGTGCTGCTCTTGGTGTTGGGCGTGGGCGTGTATGCCGGCTTGCGGGTGGTCTTGCTCGAAAAGATTTTGACACACGGCACGGATTTAAAAAGTGCCTCGTTCATACTGAATTTTTGGAACGGAATCATCTTTTCACTGGCCGCCTGCGGATTTTACTTCACCCGGAAATACTACCGCGAGGAACAGAACCGGCAGAAACTGCAAAACGAACTGCTCTTGACCGAACTGGCCTTCCTGAAATCACAGATGAACCCGCATTTTCTGTACAATTCGCTCAATTCACTGTATTCGCAGGCGTTGGCCGTTTCCGAGCCGCTGTCCAAGTCCATCCTGCTCTTGTCGGACATCATGCGCTATGCGTTGGAAGAAACCGATGCCACCGGAAAAGTGCCTTTGTCGAAAGAGATCACGCACTTGCGCAATTTCATCGAGATGCACCGGCTGCGCTTCCGGCACAAGCTGCACGTGGATTTTCGGATACAGCCCGAGCATGTGGATACGACCACCATCAAAGTGCTGCCGTTTGTGCTGATTTCGCTGGTGGAAAACGCCTTCAAGCACGGCCTGTTCACCAAGGCCGCCGATGCGTTGGTGATTCGGCTGACCGTGGATGAAAATAGTATCTTTTTCCAAGTCAAAAACCGCATTGATCACAATCCGGTCAAGTACCCCACGCCCGGCGTGGGGCTGGGCAATGTGCGGCGGATGCTGGCCCTGGCCTATCCCGACCGGCACACACTGGATTTAGACCAAAATTCTGAGTTTTTTGAAGTCAACCTGACCCTGAACCTGCCATGATTACCTGTGTAGTGATTGACGACGAGCCGCCGGCCATCGAGATTCTGGAAAACCACATCCGCAAGGTGCCGTTTTTGAAGCACACGGCCAGTTACGACAATCCGGTGGAGGCGGCGGCGGCCTTGTCGCGGCAATGCCCCGACCTGGTTTTCCTGGACGTGCAGATGCCCGAACTGTCGGGTGTGCAACTGGTGCGACTGCTGGCGGGCAAGAGCAAGGTGGTTTTCACCACGGCCCACAGCCAGTATGCGGTGGATGCCTACGAAAACAACGTGGCCGACTATCTGCTCAAGCCCATTTCGTTTGAACGCTTTTTAAAGGCATCGCAGCGGGTGTTCGAGTCGTTTCCGCCGGTTGTGCCGGGCCAACCCGAAGCGGCACCGGCGGACGATTATGTCTTCATCAAGTCGCAACACAAGTTTGTCCGCGTCCCGCTCTGTGAAATCGTCTATCTGGAAGGATTGGGCAATTACGTTTCGCTGTACACGCCGTCGGAACGGTTCATCGTCCACAGTTCCCTCCGTGATTTGGAAGAGAAGTTACCTGCCGCCCGCTTCATACGGGTGCACAAGTCTTATCTGGTGTCGCTGGACCATGTCAAGTCGGTGGAAGGCAACCAGATCACGCTGGCCTGCCAGGACAGGGAATGCGTAGTGCCCATCGGGGAGGTGTTCCGAACGGCTTTCTACCAACTGCTGAACCGGAAGACGGTGAGTTGAAAATTAGAGTTACTATAGGCTGACAACAAGATGTTTACAAAAGTTGAACGCAGCCGCTCGCCTCTGGCGAGTGGCGACTGTCCGATGGCGTAGCCCCATCGGGCGGCCTCTGGCCGCTGACTGGACACGATGCAAACGACTGATTATGAAGCACTTGTGCCAATGCGATTGTTTTGCCCATACCGGCCAGAGGCCGGCTGACCGGCTTCGCGGTCAGACAGTCGCCACTCGCCAGAGGCGAGCGGCTGCACCGCGTTTTTTTTATAAGTCTCTGATTGTCAGCAAATAGTACTGCCGTTTTAGGCAAAAAACGCCCAAAACGGCAATCCGGCTACGATTTGCAACTTCAGGCAACTTTTCGGAAGGTAGCG
>JALOMD010000713.1 GCA_025455595.1 Cytophagales bacterium
GGCAAGGAAGACAGCGCAAAGTGCTTCGACCAGCGGGTTTCTTCCAATGGAAACAAGTAGCCCGCCACCTCGACGGTCTTGCCGTTGAGGGCTTTGATTTTGGGGCCGAACTGCGGGTGATAAAAATCGTCGCGGAGTTGGAATTTCACATCGGCGAAGGCCTGCCAAACTTCGGAGGAAACCTTGCCCGCCTTGTTGACTTGAAAAGCAGGCGTTTGGGCAAAGGAAGCCAGGCTGATGAGAAGGAGAAAAGGAAGCCTCCCCCAACCCCCTCCGAAGCCTGCCACGCAACAGGCGTGGGAGGGGGCTTTTTTATCGTTTGTTATGAACACAGGTTTTGCCATGTCGTGTACGATGCCGTTGTTCAAATGTAAACGGAAATGGGCGACTGATTATTTTGGTCAGGCGTTTTGGGCGATTTTTGCCCAAAACGGCACAGGCTAAAGCATGTGCTACAAATTCGTACTTCGTAAATCGTAATTCGTACTTCCGTTGCTACCTTTGCGGCCGTCCACCCACTTCTGTTCTCGTCATGATTCTCTCCGGTTTGGAAATCCGCAAGCAACTCGATAAGACCATTTTCATTGAGCCATACGACGAAAAACAGCTCAACCCCAACAGCTACAACCTGCGGCTGCACCAAGATTTGCTCGTCTATGACGAACCCGAACTGGACATGCGCAAGCCCAACGCGGCCAGCAAAATGGTGATCCCGGAAGAAGGATTGCTGCTGCAACCGGGCAGATTGTACTTGGGCCGCACCGTGGAGCACACCCGCACCGAAAACTACGTGCCCATGCTCGAAGGCCGGTCGTCCATCGGGCGGCTGGGGCTGTTCGTCCACGTGACGGCGGGCTTCGGCGACGTGGGTTTCAACGGCTTCTGGACGCTGGAGATGTTCTGCATCCATCCGCTGCGCATCTACGCGGGCGTTGAAATCTGCCAGATTTTCTACCACGCCATCGAAGGCGAATACGAAAAATACGCCAGCGGCAAGTACCAAAACAACCGGGGCATCCAGCCGAGTTTGTTGTACAAGGACTTTGAAAAACAGTAGGTGGTGGCTGGATGGTTAAATGGTTGATGGTTGAATGGCTTAATGATTGCAACACCGATTTTGGCGTTTTGAGCAAAAAACGCTTGAAACCGTGATTCTTCTGCAACCATTAAGCCATTCAACCATCAACCATTCATTTCTCAATCCCCAGCAACTCCACCTCAAAAATCAGCAGGCTGTTGGGCGGCATTTGGTCGCCGCGACCTTCGGAGCCGTAGGCCAGGTCGGGCGGCAGGAAAATGCGCCACTTCGAGCCGACTTTCATCATCTGCAACGCTTCCGTCCAGCCTTTGATCACTTGGTTGAGGCCAAAAGTTGCCGGTTGGCCCCGGTCAATCGAACTGTCGAATTTCTTGCCGTCCATGAAAGTGCCTACGTAATGCACCTTCACCCGGTCGGTGGGTTTGGGGTAGGGGCCGGTGCCTTCTTTCATCACCACGTATTGCAGGCCGGTGCCGGTGGTCACCACGCCGGGCTTGGTTTTGTTGGCGGCCAGGAAGTCGTCGGCCACTTTCTTGTTGGCCTCGCCGAGTTGACGGCTCTTGGCCTCCTGTTGTTCGCGCAGTTTGCCGAAATACTTCTGTAGCAGCATCATGGCCTGCATTTCGTCGAGCAGCGGGGCATTGGCTTTGGAGGTGTCCTTGTTCACCGTATGCCGCAAACCCAATACCAGCATGTCCACGTTCACCGAGTCCATTTGCTGGCTGTTCACCGACTGCCCGATGTTGGTGCCCACGGCGTAGCTCACCGAGTCCATGTACGTCTTCAGCATCGGGCTGGGCGGCGGAGCCGGGACGGTTGCAGCGGCTTCGCCTTTCTTTTTGCGTTTGCCTCTTTGGGCGTGGGCGGCCGTTGCCAGCAGGCACAGCAGCACCAAGAACAACGTTTTTTTCATATTCGTTTTTCGTTTAATGTTTTTTGTCAGAACCATGATTCGTAGGATTGAAGGATTGCCTTGATTTTTCTTTTTCAGACAGGATTTGCAGGATTTTCCAATCAAGATAATCCTACAATCCTACGAATCATGGTTCTGACAAGCGTTTTAAGCAATTTTTGCCCAAAACGCCATTTGTCTTGAATCGCGGATGAAACGGATGACGCGGATGCATCGCTTTGGATTTGACGCGGCTCAGAGGTTTATCCGTGTAATCCGTGCCATCCGTGTGAATCCGCGATTCAAGACGGAAGCGGAAGCGTTTTGAGCAATTTTTGCCCAAAACGCTTTGTTCCGAAACTTTTCTCCTCCCCCTTGGGGGAGGCCGGGTGGGGGCTTCGTCGAAAAGCAAAGTAGCACGGCTGTGCGTGCTACCTGACTTCTACACAACGAACATTAGGCATCTACAGATGAGCAAGATATTTGCAATCAATTATTTGCTCAAGACTAAAGACGCAAGACTCATGACTTTTTAGTATTATTTGCCTTTTTTCACTTTCAGCAGTTCCACCGTAGGCCAGGTTCGGCGGGATGAACAGCTTGTATTTGGCTCCTTCGCTCATCAGTTGCAGCCCTTCCGTCCAGCCGGGAATCACGCCGTTGAGGGTAAACTCGGCGGGTCTGGCACCCGGGTGGTCAAACGAACTGTCGAATTTCTTGCCACTGGTCAATGTGCCGGTGTAATGCACCTGAACTGTATCCGTGGCGGCGGGCTTGGTGCCGTTGCCTTCCTTGATGACTTGGTATTGCAGGCCCGAAGCGGTGGTTTTCACGCCCGGCTTGGTTTTGTTGTCGGCCAAGAAT
>JALOMD010000055.1 GCA_025455595.1 Cytophagales bacterium
TGCGCACAGCCAGCCGACGGAAATAGTCGTCGTGTCGGAATGCGTGCCCGAACCGCCCGCCAGCGAATCGCTGCTGCCCGCCGCCGAGGACATGCTGCACTTCGGCTGTTGGGAATGGGATGTGACAAACGACACCATCCTGTGGTCGGACAACATGTGGCGTGTGTTCGGCCATGAGCCGAACGCCTTTCCGTTGCGCTTCGATTCCTACATCAACCTGCTGCCGCCCGACGAACGCGACAAAGTGCAGCAGATTGTTGCCGCCGCCGTGGCATCGGGGGACCGGTTTGAAGTACAGCATTCGCTGGTTTGGCCCGACGGTGCAAAGCGGCACATCCTGGGCAGGGGCCGCGTGTTGCGCGACAGGCAGGGCAACTTGCTCAAACTCATCGGCTGCGCCGCCGACATAACCGAGTTGCACAACGCCACCGAGCGGCTGGTGCAAAGCGAAGCCCTGCTTAACGAAACCGAAAAAATACTCCGCTACGGCAGTTGGACGTGGAACGCGGCGGACAACACCGTCCTGTGGTCGGAAGGCATGTGGGAACTGTTCGGATACGACCCGCAGGAAAACCTCAGCCGCGTGCTTGACACGGGCTTTTACATGAGCCACGTCCACCCCGACGATGTGGCTCACGTCACGGAACAAAGCCAGCAGTTCATTTCCACCGGCACCCACGCCAGCAGCTACGAGCACCGGCTCATCTGTGCCGACGGCACGATCAAAGTTGTGGACGGCAAAACCAAGATACTGGAGTGGCGCGACGGCAAGCCTTACCGCATGGTGGGGGCTACCTTGGACATGACCGACGAACGGCAAGCCACCGAACGCATCCGGCAAAGCGAAGCCCTGCTGGCCGAAACCGAAAAGATACTCAACTACGGAAGCTGGTCTTGGAACGTGCCCGAATGCACGGTGTTTGTTTCCGACGGCTTCTGGCGCATACTCGGCTACGAACCCGACACCGACGTGTTGCCCGAAATGACTCCGGCCGCCTATCCCCGCTACATCCATCCCGACGACCTGCACGCCTTCTTGGCATCAGAGCGGATGTTTTGCGAAACCGGCCGGCCTGACTCCCATGAGCACCGCATCATTGCGCGTGACGGACAGGTGAAAAACGTGCTGCTACAGCGGAAAACCTTGGTTTCACAGAACGGGAAACCCGTGAAAGTGGTCGGTAGCACCGTGGACATCACCGAGCGGAAAGCGGCCATCTTGGCCTTGGAACGCATGGAAAACCTGCTCACCGAAACCGAACGGATGCTCGGCCACGGCAGCTACCGGCGCAACGTGAAAACCAACGAAATCATGTGGTCGAAGGGGCTGTACTATTTGCACGAACTGCCGGAAGGCCAAAAAATCACTTTCGACGAGTATTTTTCGCGCCATGTGGTGGCCGAAGACCGCCCCCGGATGCTGGCCAACATCCGAACTGCCATGGAGCAGAAAATCCCGTACACGCAAGAATACGGCTTGCTTACGTCCAGCAACCGGCGCAAACACGTCATGAACCGCAGCCAACCCGTGCTGGATGCCGACGGCAATTTGGCGGAGGTGATCGGCAGCGTAACCGATGTGACCGAACTGCGGCGATACCAGTACGAACTGGATGAAAAAATGCGCGAACTGAACCGCTCGAATACCGAACTGGAGCAGTTTGCCTACACCGCCAGCCACGACCTGCAAGAGCCGCTGCGCAAAATCAGGGCCTTTGCCGAAATGCTACAGCAACGCCTGCAAGGCCGCTTGGAAGAAATGGAAAGCAGTGCCTTGGAACGCATGCGCAGCTCGGCCCAGCGGATGCAGGAAATGATACAAACACTGTTGGAATTTTCGCGCATCGGGCGTATCCAAGAGCCGCCCGTGCCCGTGTCGCTGGCCGAAACGGTGCGCCAAGTGCTGGACGACCTCGCCGAGCCGATTCGCGAAAAGGACGCAGCAATAAGCGTCTCTGCTTTGCCTACAGTAGTGGCCGAGCCTACTCAAATGCACCAGCTTTTCCAAAACCTGTTGAGCAACGCACTGAAATTCAGCACCGAAAAGCCGGTCATCCGGGTGTTTGCCGAGCCAATCGAGTCCGCCGACGCAGCGGGTACGCCCCACCGTTTCTGGCAAGTGAGCGTCAGCGACAACGGAATCGGCTTTGAGCCGGAATACGCCGAGCAGGTTTTCGCCATCTTCCGCCGCCTCAATGGCCGGCACGAGTATGTCGGCACCGGCATCGGCTTGGCGATTTGCAAAAAAATCGTCGAAACGCACGGCGGCACCATCCGGGCCGCCAGCCAACCCGGCCAAGGAGCCACGTTCACGTTCACGCTACCCGCATGAAAGGAATGCGGAGAGAGTAATGGCTGAATGGCTAATGGCTAAATGGTTGAATGGCGTTTTGGGCGTTTTTTGCCCAAAACGCACGGCGGCGAAGCCGCCTTGGCCATTTTGTTTTGGGCGTTTTTTGCCCAAAACGCACGGCGGCGAAGCCGCCTTGGCCATTTTGTTTTGGGCGTTTTTTGTCCAAAACGCCCGTAGCCGAGTCGTCATCGTGAGACATGTTACAGAAAACATACGGCCAGTGTCAGCTCTCGAAAAAAAGCACGAAAAGATTGTATTTTACTGAAAAAAAACAGAAACCATTAAACCATTAAACCATTAAACCATTAAACCATTAAACCATTAAACCATTAAACCATTAAACCATTAAACCATTAAATTCCTTAAAACCTGCTATGGAAAACATACGTGTGCTGTTGGTTGACGACGACGAAGACGACTACCTGCTCATGAAAAACTATCTGAGCAACATCCCTGACAAACGGTTTGCCGTCACGTGGGCGTTTCGCTACCAAGACGCTTTGCAACACATCGCCCAGAAAAACCACGACATTTACATCTACGACTTTTTTCTCGGAGCCAAAAACGGCCTTGACCTCATCCGCGAAACCAAGGGAATAGACGAAGACGCGACTATCATCCTGCTCACTGGCAAAGGCAATTCGGACGTGGACCGCCAAGCCACCGAACTGGGGGCGATGGATTACCTGATCAAAAGCGAACTGGACAGTGAAAAGGTAGAACGCAGCATCCGGTATTCGTTGGAGCGGATGTCAGCCCTGCGTGCCCTGCGCGAAAGCGAACGCAAGTACCGCAACATCTTCGACCACTCGCGGGACTGTATTTTCCTGATGGACAACGACGGCAAAATGCTCGATGTGAACGCCGCCGGAACGCACGTTTTCGGATACGCACGGGCCGAGTTCCTGTCGCTGCGGCTTGACGACTTGCTTGAAGAAAACGCGTCGAAAAAACGCCTGCACGAAATCACGCAAGCCAACGGCGAAGTGACCGAATGGGAAGTGAACTGCCTGACAAACAGCCACAAGCGGATTGTTTGCCTGCTTTCGCTCGACATTACGTCAGGCGACAAAAACAGCTACTACCAAGGCACCCTGCACGACATCACCGAAAAGAAACGCCTTGAACGCAACGCTACGCTGGCCGAAAAAATGGCTGCCAACGGCCGCTTGGTGCGCACCATGGGCCACGAAATCCGCAACCCGCTCACCAACATCAACCTGGCCCTTGACCAGCTTGAATCCGAACTCACCGACGACTCGTTTTCGCTTTACACCGACATTATCAAACGGAACGTGAACCGCGTCAACGGACTCATCACCGATTTGCTCAACTCGCTGAAGCCCACCGAAGTAAACCGCACACCGTACTCGGTCAAGAGCCTGCTCAACGAAACCTTGGACTTGGCCCGTGACCGTGCCCATCTCAAGCGTATCACCATTGAGCGGCGTTACGAAGACAACGACTGCGAACTGCAAATAGACAAGCCGCAGGTTTCCATCGCCTTGCTCAATATTTTCATCAACGCGATAGAAGCCGTGGCCGAAGACACGGGTGTGATTACCGTAGGTGACGAGGTTTTTCCCAACTATTGCCTGGTTTACATAGAAGACAATGGCACGGGCATAAAAGAAGACGAATTGCGACACCTGTTTGAGCCGTATTTCACCACCAAACCCGACGGGATGGGCCTCGGCTTGGCCGCCACGCTCAATATCCTGCAGTCGCACGGGGCTACGATTGACGTGGAATCGGAATACGGCAAGGGCACGCGTTTCACGATTCGTATCCCCGTCAACAAGCCTACAGACGGAGCGGCTGTGCAACAGGATTTTTCCAGACGGGAAATAATGTCAAAATAGGCGTTTTGGGCGTTTTTTGCCCAAAACGCCTATGCAACATCAGTAAGATAACAGACGTTACGCACGAATTCAGAAAATACTGGAGTGGTCGAAAAACAAAAGAATGTCAGACTTCAAACTCCCCTCAACCCGACATCTGTTTGGTTTTCAAATAGCACATAGAAACGCGCTTCTCAAAAAGCGTTTTGGGCAATTTTTACTGAATTCGCGCGTAGCGTCGGTAAAGACGATTCTGCTCAAATTCAACTCAGTCCGTTCCAAGAAAAGAAAATCGTTTCTAATGCATTGATTTTTCAGAACATCAATTTTTTACCAAGACCCACGACTCACGTGTTCGCTGTCACATTGCGTCTGTGTTCAGTTTCCTCTTTCACAATGTAAACGGCATTTTCAGAAGGTTCAATCGGCTGTCCGTACAGACGCGTATAGACCTTGGTGAATTCGGCTCCGAAATACAAAATGATAGACGAATAATAGACCCACAGCAAAATGACAATCACCGAGCCGGCCGCACCGTACGCACTTTCGACCTGCGAAGAACTCAGATACAAGCCGATGGCCCATTTGCCCAAAATAAAGAGGAGCGTAGTGAATCCGGCTCCGATAAAAGCGTCTTTCCAACGCAACTCGCCGTCAGGAAGTACTTTGAAAATAATGGCGAACAATGTTGTGATCACTGCCGCAACAGAAGCATAGTTCAACGCATACGCGATATAGACAGTAGCTTCCGAGAAGAAACTGTACAACTTCTGGTTGAACACATCCAGCACGGTACTTACGATTAGCGAAACCATCAGCAGAAAGCCCAAGCTCACAATCAGCGAAAACGACAACAGGCGGTTTTGCAGAAGCTTCAGCCAGCCTTTCTTTGGCTTTGCTTTGATAGACCACACGTAATTGATGGAATCTTGTATTTCTATGAAAACCCCCGTGGCACTGAACAGCAGCGTGCCAATCCCGACGATGGCCCCGGTGGTGCTGTTGCCGGAAATCTTCACATTCTTGATCATTTCCTGTATTTGTGCCGCCGCCTTGCTGCCAACCACACTGTTGATTTGCTCGTAAATCTCGCCTTGAATGGCCTCGCGTCCGTAAAAAACGCCTAGCAGCGAAATAATCACAATCAGCAGCGGGGCCAGCGAAAAAACAGTGTAGTACGACAACGAAGCACCCAATTTCATGGCATTGTCGTCCATGAAAGCCTGCGTGCTTTCTTTTAGCAAAGTCCACACTTTCTGTAGGTTTTCCTTGATACGCATCGTTTAATGGACGAATAAGTTAATACGACGATACAATTGAGCAAATCAGGCGTTTTGGGCGTTTTTTGCTCAAAACGCAACGCGGCGAACAGAAAAAATACAATGGGGAAAAACGACCTCAGTCTTCGGTTGTCTGAAACAAAAAACAGAGACGTGAGCCTCTGTTTTTTGTCTGCCAATAGAAACAAACGACTGAATTTGTGTACACAAGCGTTTTGGGCAATTTTTGCCCAAAACACCCAATTCACAATCCTGAATTCAGGATTGTGAATTCAGGATTGTGAATTGACTCAGTGCGCCGCTTGGCTCGAACGCAAATACTGACTGATGGTGTCATGTGTGCGTTGGATGCTGTTCATTTGGCGCGTCAGTATTTCGCGCAGGCTGCCGGAAAGTTCGCTTTCATCCAAAGCGTCGCGGTACACGTCCAGCGCGGCGTTGTCGCCAAACTCGCACGAACTCAGGATTGCCTCGCGGTCTTTGCCCGTGAAGGCGGCCTTCAAGTCCATCCAAGCCTTGTGGATTTGTCCGCTCACGGTAGTGCCCGTGTCAGGACTGCCGCCCATGGCGGTGATTTCCTGCGCAATTTCATTGCGGAAGTTGCGGCTCTCGTGGATCAGGTTAGAAAACATTGCTTTCAAGTCAACGTCTTCCATTTCCACGTCTTTCATGGCTCTTTCGTAGCCGTTGATGCGGTCATTGAGGATTTCCACTACATCGTTGAGGATGGAAATGGATTTTTCGTTGGTTGTTGCCATGACTGTTAGGTTTTGAAGTGGCTAATGATTCATTTGTCATATTTGCCAGTAAAAAATCTGTGCCTGTGGTGGAAGTGAAGAATAAAAAACGAAAAGCGTTTTAAGCAAAATTTGCTCAAAACGCGGTGTTTGTTCTGGCGTCACGCCTCGGCGTGATGCCGAAACACAGACCAGCGTCCGCTGGTCGCAAACCGACAGGTTTGCTAAAGCCGCCGCCGACGAAAGCAGAAAATAACAACAGGTGTTTTGAGCAAAAAACGCTCAAAACACTTTCGGCTTGTTCTTTGCTGAAATGGCACCTCGGCACGGTGTCTCGCGTTTGCAAGCTTCGCTTGCGACCAGCGGACGCTGGTCAAACAATCGGCACAAGCGGACGCTTGCGCCAGAACAAACACCGCGTTTTATGCAAAATTTGCTTAAAACGACTTTGTCAGAACCATGATTGGGAAATGAGCAATCATGCCCATCACAAAAATCACTCTGGAATCACAGTTCAGACAACAAAAAACCCGCCGTTGGGCGGGTTTCGCTTCTGCTCAATAATGTATGACCGGTAACCAAATGCAACTTAGGCCGTTTTCGGATTGAACACTTCGGCCTCGGAGGTGCCGTAGCGAGCCGGCACGGCATCGTCGGCGGCGGAGCCACCGAACGGTACGCTGGCGGCTTCGCCCACTTTCATGTCCACGTAGTTGAGGTCTTCCACGCGTTGCTCCAAGCGGTTGATGGCAAATGCCGGGCCTTCCACCACGGCGTGGCGGGCCTTGGTTTCCACCGTCACCGGGCGGTTCATGCGGCCCACGTAAACAGAAGGCTGGTAAACGGCTTGGTTGCCTTGCTTTTGCGACAACTCATAGCCCATTGCCACCAGAATCGCTTCGATGCGGTCAAGACCGGTTTCGGCATCGCCGTATTGCACACGCGTCTGTGCCAGCTCGTTGCGAACAACGAAACGGTAGGTGTCGATGGCGAGTGCAAAACCCCAGAAACCGATGAACGTCCACAAACGCCAGTCGAGTGTTGTCGTATTGTTTTGCCAGTAAGTAAGGCCCATGAATAAGGCGACGATACCGGCCATGATTGCGGCGGAGTAGGCGACACGCTTGGCCACCAAGGCTCCCATGTTGTGATCTTTCATGACTTCTTGCTGCTTTGAAATGAATGATGAAAAATAATAACGGGTGAATTGAATATTGAAACCTGACAAACAAAAGCCGCAGTGTATAATGGTTACAATATTAGCTTGTGTAACTGCGGTTGTAAACTGCATCCGAAGGCTAAACATTGCCTTGTAAGTTGACTAAACTTTTCGTGTGAGTGTGGGTGGTATCTGAGTTTGGATAGTCGAATATAAATTATTGTTTTTTACAGAACAAATTTTCATATACTTAGATTGCTTTTCTGCTCATATATACCCGCAATGCGAAGGAAGTGACCGCCAAGCGGCAAAAATTTTATGGATACGCGCAGGGTTGCGGCAAGTAACCGCAGCGGTGCGAAAAGCCGGGTGGAAACATGTAAGGATTAAACTTTTTTTGTAACATTCGCCTTCTCCTTGCAAGGAAGTCGCCCAAGCGTCACTTGGGCACCCTTCGAAAAGCCATGCCGTACTTGTCAGAAACCGACTACCGTTCGCCGTTTTATCTGTTCAACGGTCATTTGCAGACCATTATTCCGTCGTTGGTGCGGCGCGTGAAAGGGGTGACGTACTCCCGCGAACGCATCGCCACGCCCGACGACGACTTTCTGGACTTGGACTGGTCTTTTGCCGACGAGGCCGTGGGGCCGCAGCCGCGCCTGGCCGTCATCAGCCACGGGCTGGAGGGCGACAGCAAGCGGCCTTACGTGACGGGCATGGCGCGGATGCTGAACGCCAACGGCTACGACGTGCTGGCGTGGAACTACCGCAGTTGCAGCGGCGAAATCAACCGGCAGCGGCGGTTTTACCACATCGGGGCCACCGACGACATGCACACGGTGGTGCAGCACGTGCTGCGGACGCGGCCTTACCGCTACGTGGTGATGCTGGGCTTCAGTGCGGGCGGCAACATGACGCTGAAATACTTGGGCGAGCAGGGGAGGGCCTTGACTCCAGAAATCAAGCGGGCGGTGGTGTTTTCGGTGCCGCTGGACGTAGTGACCAGCAGTGTCAAAATATCGGAACCGCAGAATTTCATTTACGAGCGGCGTTTCCTGCGCAGCCTGCGCCGAAAAATTGTGCTGAAGGCCCAGCGAATGCCGGGGCAGCTTGACTTGGCCCCGTTGCGGCGCATCCGCCGCCTGTACGAGTTCGACGACCACTACACCGCGCCGCTGCACGGCTTCCACGACGCATCCGACTATTACCGGCGCAACAGTTCCAAGTATTTCCTGTCGGGCATTACCGTTCCCACGCTCATCGTCAACGCCGCCAACGACCCGTTCCTGTCGCCGGAGTGTTTCGACCAGACGCTGGTGCAAGACCTGCCGCACGTATGGCTGCAAGTGACACAGGCGGGCGGCCACTGCGGGTTTGTCTATGAATCGCTGCAAAACGCCTTTTGGTCAGAGAACCGGGCGTTGGCGTTTTTGTCGGAAAGTTGAGTGATAAGTCGTAAGTGTCGCGTCGCAAGTTGTTGCCGAAAAGACAAGCAGGTCTTTCCGCCGTTGCCCGCATGGCATTGCCGTTTTGGGCAAAAATTGCTTAAAACGCAAAGAAAAATCCGTCATTGCGAGGCCCGCAGTGAAACGGAGGGCCGTGGCAATCTCTCAACCACAGGCTCGGCGAACACGCTTCTTCAAGGCTCGCATTGGGACTGGCCGCGTCTGCGCATAACGCCTTTTGCCGAGCCTGTGACAAGCAGATTGCCACGCCTCCACTTCGTTCCGGCTCGCAATGACGTATAATTTTTAAGGCTTTTTAGGAAATTTTTGCCCAAAACGCCACTGACCACTTATCACTAACGACTTACCACTATTACTCGTACAACTCCGCCCGCAGCCGGGCCTCCTCCAAGTCCAATTCGTGTTCTATCTTGCGCACTATCTCGTCGCTGGCCTTGTGTTCTTTGCGCAATTGGTGCAGTATTTTTCTCTCCTGTTCAATCAAATCCAACTGTACCGTCACAATCTGATTGAATATTTCAGTGACCGAGTCAGTCCGGTGGCCGGAGATGTCGGTGCTGTTGAGCCGCTGGGCCTTTAGTTCGTATTTGCTTTTCACCTGCGCCAGCACCTGGTCGCTGACCTCGCCGAACGACAGGTTTTCTTCGATGTGCGCAATCAGGGCGTTGGCCAAAGCCGAACGCGTCTTGAACTCGTCTTCCATGACCGAATACGGCTTGATGCGCAGCCACTTGATGATGGGC
>JALOMD010000714.1 GCA_025455595.1 Cytophagales bacterium
CAATGGTAACAACCCCGGTGTCGGATTTGATAGTGCCGAAAGTGACGTCTTTTGCCACCGGCGGCACGTTCATGACCGGTATGGTCACCGTGGCAACGTTGGAGTCCAGTCCGTTGTCGTCGGTCACTTTGTACGTGAACGTGGTTTTGCCCGAAGACCTGCCGCTTGGGTCGAATTGCAGTCGGTGGGCCTCCTGCGGAGCCAAGGTTTGCCCGGCAACAACGGGTGTGCCGTTGCTGAGCAGCACGCCTTTTTCGGCGGCGGGCAGCGTCACGATGGTGTAGCTCACCACTTTGCCGTCAGCGTCTTTGCCAGCCAATGCCTTGATGTTTGTGGCACCCGACCGGCCCGATATTTCGCCGTTCAGGATGTCCAACGCCACGGGCGGGGTCTTGGGTTTGGGCGGGGTCACTACCTTTGGTTCCACTACCACAGGTTTTTCCTCCATCACGGGCGGAATCAGGCTGGCCGCCACGGGTATTGCCGCAGCCGCAGCCAACAGGCCAGTCGGGTTGGCTTGGATAAACGACAGTTTGGCACGGGCGGCGGCTTCGCTGTCGTACATTGGGCCACGGGCAATCTCTTGGTTGTTGCCCGCCCGCAGCGTGTAATAGTATTTTCCGTTTTCTTCCACAATCCGCCAGCGGTTTTCCAGCGGCGCGTTTTTCTTCACCGACTCCACGCCGTTGTCGCGTACGGCGGCGTTGGGATACGACTCGCTGAACAGGATGGCCTTTCCGTCTTCGTCGTTGTAATGGAAGTAATGGGCTTGGTTTTTCTCACTGTAGAATGTCTCGAAACCTGCCTGGCCCGACGTGGACTCCTGCGTGAAATCGTACTGGTCAATGTTGCGGTCCGGCTTGCTTTCGGTTACCGGCTCTGGCTTCGGCAGGTCAACGTGGATGTTGAACAGGCGGGTTTCGGCGGTCTGCTGTTCTTCGGTGCGCAAGTCCACCTGATACTGTTCGGCAAACGTCACCGACTGGCCTTTGAGGTATTCGATGGCCGCTTCCATTTCGGCGGTGCTTGCGAAATATGCGCTGCGGGCCACTTCTTGGTTGTTGCCCGACTTCAGGATGAAATACGGCTTGCCGTCTTTCTCCGTACGGTGGTAGCGGGCATCCATGTACGCGTTTCGGATGACCGAGCGGATGCCGTTGTCGCGTCCGGCGATGTTGCCGTAGCCTTGGCTGAACAGGATGGCCTTGCCGCCGGCGTTGTTGAAGTGGAAATAATGCTGCTTACTGGTGTCGCTCTTGAACGGTTCGAAGCCCGACTTGCCGGAAGTGGAGGCAACCCCAAGGTTGTATTTGTCCACCGGCGGATTGCCGCTGCGGGTGCGGGTGGGTTCGGGCTTCTTGTATTGTTCGGCGAAGTTGCCTGCGTTTGCTTTCAGGAACGCCGCTGCCGACTCCATCTCGGCCCGGCTGCCGAAGGTGCGGCTGCGAGCCACTTCGCGGCCGTTCACGGCTTTCAGGATAAAATAAAATCTGCCGTCCTCTTCCCGCATTTCGTAACGTTCGTCCTTGGCACCGTTCAGGATGACCGACCGGATGCCGTTGTCGCGGGTGGTCTCGGCGGCATACGCTTGGCTGAACAGAATGGCCTTGCCGTCGGCTCCGTTGAAGTGGAAATAATAGAGGTTGTTTTTGGAGCCTTGGAACGGCTCGAAACCCATGGCACCGGAGGTGGAAACCTGCGTGAAATCATACGAGTCCAGGTCAACCACGAAGCCGGGCCGCTGCACGGTTTGGGTGCGCGTCTCGGTGAATTCAACTTCGTAGTCAGTGGTCTGCGAGAAGTTTTCGGCCAGTTCGGCTGCCCTGACGCGGGCGGCGTTGTCAGAGTCGAAAGCCACGCTGCGGGCCAGTTCTTGGCCAGCCAATTGTGCCGAAAAGCGGTACTTGCCGTCTTCGGTGAAGACCGACAGGTTGTTGTTGCTGGCGGCGGCCTGCACAAACATTCGGATGCCTTCTACGCATGATTCTACATCTGGATAAGGCTGGCTGCTGGCTACCGGTTCGCGGTCTCCGCTGAGCAGTTGGAAAGCGTAGGCATCGGCGGAACGTAGGATTTCGAATCGCATAAGGGAAGAGGTTTGACGGGTAAAAAGAGGGACAGAAACTGTAGTTTACAGTGACGATTGGAACTGTTGAAGGGAATCCGACGCTGGTTGGGTCGGGCTGCTGGTGTTGCAAAGTCGCCGGGACGGAGGCGATTCGGTATGGTGTGTGCCAAGATGGCTGCACGAACAAATCGGAGCCATTGCCGCAAAATAGTGCGAAATTCATAAAAACAAAAGCCGCCGACTGTTTTTTCGACGGATGCGGTGCCAAGTCAGATTAACACATCTGCTATTCAGTCCGCGACGGCGCAGACGGTTCTTGCCCGACATTTGGTTTGAATTGCTATCTTGCAGGCACGCTGTTTTTCCAGCCATACAGAGGCGGGGCGTTCTCATGCCCCAACCCTTGCGATGGCCTTGATTTTGCGATTAACG
>JALOMD010000715.1 GCA_025455595.1 Cytophagales bacterium
GTAGAGACCGAACGCATCATCTTGGGCGTGGACCCTGGCACACGAATCATGGGCTTTGGCGTGTTGTGCGTGCCGGGCAAGGGCAAGCCGCAGTTGTTGCAGTTCGGAGTCGTTAACCTGAGCAAACTGAGCAACCAAGAAATCAAATTGAAACGCATTTTCGAGAAAGTGACGGGGCTGATTGAAGAGTACCTGCCCGACGAAATGGCGATTGAAGCACCGTTTTACGGCAAAAACGTGCAGTCCATGCTGAAACTGGGCCGGGCACAGGGCGTGGCCATGGCCGCCGCCCTGATGCGCCAAATCCCAATCATTGAGTATGCGCCGAAGAAAATCAAGCAGTCGGTGACGGGCAACGGCAACGCTTCCAAAGAGCAGGTCGCCGCCATGCTCAAGTCGCAGTTCGGCTTTGCGGAGACTCCCGAACTGCTCGATGCCACCGACGCGCTGGCCGTGGCCGTGTGCCATTATTACCAAGGCGGGGCCGTGCAAGTGAGCCAAACCAAAAGCTGGGCGGCGTTTGTGAACAAAAACCCGGACAGGGTGAAATAGACTTCGGAAAAAGTAGGCAGTGGCGGTAGCAGTGGGCAGTCAAAAGGCGTTTTGGGCGTTCCCGCTCCCGACAGGTCGGGACAGGCCATTGCGGGATTTGATAATTTTTGCTCAAAACGGCAGTTTGTCAGAACCATGATTCGTAGGATTCAAGGATTGACATGATTCTTTCCCTGTAATCAAGGTAATCCCCTAATCCTACGAATCATGGTTCTGACAGTCGCCGCCTCCGCCAAAAAATACAAAACCTTATGCAGAACCACACCACACCCAATCATGGCCAAGTCATCCTGATCAACAAGCCGTTGCGGTGGACATCGTTCGACGTGGTGAAGAAAATCAAATTCGCTATCCGGGCCGGCAAAATCGGGCACGCGGGTACGCTGGATCCGCTGGCGACGGGCCTGCTCATTCTCTGCACCGAGCGGATGACCAAGCAGATTGACACCTACCAAGGCCAAGAAAAAGAATACACCGGCATGCTGGTGCTGGGCAAAACCACGCCGTCGGTTGACTTGGAGACAACTTTCGATGCCGAATTTCCCACGGCCCACATCACCGAAGACATGATTCAAGGTGCGGCGCAGGCACTCACCGGAACCATCGAACAAATTCCGCCCGTTTATTCGGCCGTGAAAGTGGATGGCAAACGGGCTTACCACAAGGCTCGCAAAGGCAAAACCGAGGCCGACGTGGGCATGAAGTCGCGCACGGTGACCGTGTCGGAATTTGAAATCACGCGGATTGACTTTCCCGCCGACGCGCCGGAGACAATCGTCGTAGGGTTTCGCATTGTTTGCAGCAAAGGCACCTACGTCCGCAGCCTTGTGCGCGATTTTGGAACCGCCTTGCAATCAGGAGCTTACCTTGCCGAACTCTGCCGCACCCGCATTGGCGACTTTCGCCTCGAAGACGCACAAAGCGTGGAGGACTTCGTTAATGAAGCGAAAAAGCAACAAGCCAACGAGTCGGTTGCGTGACAGCGTTTTAGCCATTTTTTGTCAAAAACGCCGCGTCGGCTCATCACCATACAATCCGCATGAACGTTTACCGCAGCTTAGACGAGTTCCATAAACTGCCCAACGCCGTGGTCACCAGCGGCACTTTCGACGGCGTTCACCGGGGGCACCAGGTCATTTTGGCCCGGCTGCGCGAGGTGGCCCGTGCCACCGGCGGCGAAAGCGTAGTGATTACCTACTGGCCGCATCCGCGTGCGGTGGTTTCGGACACGACCGAGGTGAAACTGCTCTCTACGATTGAGGAGAAAGCCGAACTGCTGGCCCAGCAAGGCGTTGACCACCTGTTGATTATCCCTTTTACCCGCCATTTTTCGGAACTTACCTCCGAGCAATTCATCCAGCAAGTGCTGGTGGACAAAATCGGCACGCGGCGACTGGTCATCGGCTACGACCACCGCTTTGGCCGCAACCGCGAGGGCAGCTTCGAGCATCTGTCGCAGCATGCGGCGCGGTATGGCTTTGCGGTTGAGGAGATTCCCCGGCAGGATGTGGAAAATGTGGGCGTGAGTTCGTCGAAAATCCGGGCTGCCTTGCTGGAAGGAAACGTACACACAGCGACCGAGTATTTGGGCAGGCCGTACAGCCTGTCGGGCGTGGTGGTCAAGGGCAACCAGTTGGGCCGCACCATCGGCTACCCGACGGCCAACTTGCACCCGCCGGAATCGTACAAGCTGGTGCCCGCCGACGGCGTGTATGCGGTGTGGGTGCTGGTGAATGAGCAGCAATACGGCGGCATGATGAATATCGGCATCCGCCCGACAATTCACGGCACGCACCGCACGTCGGAAGTGAACATTTTCGGCTTTGACGCGGATATCTACGGACAGGAAATCACCGTTTTTTTCATAGACAAAATCCGCAACGAACAGCGTTTCAACGGCATCGAAGCCCTGAAAGCGCAGTTGCACGAGGACAAGGAAGCGCAGTTGCACGAGGACAAGGAAACGGCCTTGAAAATGTTGGGAATTTCATCTTGAATCGCGGATTCGCACCGATGACGCGGATTGCGCGGATAGGTTTTTGGGCAAACAGGCGGGTCAAACCGAACGCAACGCATCCGTGACATCCGTGCGAATCCGCGATTCAAGACGCATTTTGTCAGAACCTTGATTCGTAGGATTCAAGGATTAACATGATTTCTTTTTTCAATCAAGGCAATCCTTGAATCCTACGAATCAGGGTTCTGACAGCGTTTTGAGCAAAAAACACCCAAAACGGAAACCGAAAACTGAAAACGTTAAACGTTAA
>JALOMD010000716.1 GCA_025455595.1 Cytophagales bacterium
TACGCCGGTCGCGAAAGCGTGATTCGCGAATGCGAGGAAAGCCTGCGCCGCCTCGGCACCGACTACATTGACCTGCTGCAAATCCACTGGGCCGACCCCAGCACGCCCATTTCCGAGACAATGGAGGCCGTGGCCCAACTGCTGCAACAAGGCAAAATACGCGCCGCCGGGGTGTGCAACTACGATGCCGCCCAAATGGCCGAAGCCCTGAAAACCGTGCCGCTGGCCTCGAACCAAGTGCCGTACAGCATGGTGAAACGCGACATTGAGCGGGAAACGGTGCCGTTCTGCATCGAACACCAGATCGGCATATTGGCCTACAGTCCGTTGCAACGCGGCTTGCTCACGGGCAAAATCTCGCCCGACCACGCCTTCGCTCCCGGCGACCACCGGCCCACCACGGTGCACTTCAAGCCGGAGAACATCCGCCGCACCAATACGTTTCTGGAAAAGATCAAGCCGCTGGCCGCCGACAAAAACGCCACGCTGGCCCAAGTGGTGATCCAGTGGACGCTGGCCCAGCCGGGCATCACGTGTGCCTTGGTGGGTGCCCGCAACGCCGACGCCGAACAAGCCGCCCAAAACGCCGCCGCCGCACAAGTGAAACTGACCGCCGAGGAAGTAGCAACCATTGACGCGGCTTTAAGCGAGTTGGAATTGGTGGCGTGAAGTACGAATGTCAAGCCAGTGCTTATCAATCTATAGGTCAGGTTCCGTTTTGACCATTTTTTGCCCAAAACGCTTGCATCAAAGGATTCCGGATGGCCACAGATTTCGATATGACAAAACCGGACGAAACCGTCCGGTTTTTCGTTATAAGGGACGTGGCAACCTTTTCCATTCGTATCTTTCGCGAAAACCGCATCGGCATACCGTCTGACAAAGGAAGCCCCACATTGCAGTTGCATAAAGATTCGCCAAAAAATGCCCAAGTCCAAGAGGTTGTTTAAAATTTGGTTTTGAAGGACGTTTTGGGCAGTTTTTGCCTGAAACGCAAGCCTTTTGTCTTTGGCGAGCCTGTGCTTCCGGTCTGACGCACAGCGTCTGACCTGCTTTCCAAGGGCGTTTTGGGCAAAAACCTCTTGAAACGCATGGGCGAAACAAAATTTTAAACAAGCTCTAAGACGTTTTGAGCAAATTTTACCAGATTCACTCATTCTGTCATTCAATCATTCAAAATCAGTTCCTACTTCGTAAATCATAATTCGTACCTCAAATTGGCCATTCTGATTAAATCGCCCGAACTGCCCTTTGCAGGCGGCACCGTGACCTGGTGGGAAAAAGAAACCGGAGAGGCGGTGCAGTTTGGCGACGTGTTGGTGGAAATACGCGGCAGCGGCGGCGAAGACTATCCGGTGAAAGCTATTTTGCCCGGCACTGTGCTGCACGTTTTTGCCAAGGCAGGCACCGAAGTGCCGCCCGACGCGCCGCTGGCCATCGTCGGCGAGCCGGGCGAGGACATTGGCCCGTGGCTGAACTTGGCGCAGAACGTCCCTCAACCGACGGCGGAGGTGCCTGCCACGCAGTCGGGATTTACCGTGGCGACGGGCGGCGAAACGGCCGGGTCGTCGTTCACGGTGGCGGCGGATGCCCAGACGAATTTCGGCAATGTTGCAAATGACGCTGCAAATATGGACAGCGGCGGCTCGTCGTTCACTTCGGCGACGGAGGTGGAGCCTCCGTCGTTTGTAGCCTCGGGCAACCTGACCACCGAACAGGCCCAGAACCTGAAAACCTACGGACGGGGCTTCGACAAATTCGTGAAGATGCGTCCGGTGCCGCAGCAAGGCGCGATGGGCGAGTTGTTTTTCGCCACGCAGGTACTCAGCGGCCGCGACGTGGTGGTGAAACGCCTCAAGCCCGAACGCCGCGCCGATGCCAAGAGCCGCGAGTATTTCATGCGCGAAATCAACCTCGGCACGGTGCTGCCTTACCACCGTAACATCATCAACATTTTCTATTCCGACGAAAACGAGCACGGCCCGTATTACGTGATGGAACGCGTCAACGGCCAGTCGTTGCAGCATTTCATTGACAAGCAGCCCCTGCCCGCCAACAAACTGCGCGACATTTTTCTCGGCATTTTGGACGGCCTGCGGCACATCCACACGCACCTGATGGTGCACCGCGACCTGAAGCCGATGAACATTCTGCTGGACACGCAGCATTGGATTCCGAAAATAATCGACTTCGGTTTCGCCAAGCATCCCTCCTACCCCGACATTGACGTGACCGACATCGGCACCGGCGGCTACATGGCCCCCGAACAACGCGGCGACCAACAAGATGTGGACGCACGGGCCGACATCTACGCCGTGGGCTGCGTGTTTTACGCCATGATTACCCGCGAACATCCGCACACAATAGATGTGGACAAAATAACCGGGCCGCTGCAAGCCGTGATTGCCCGTTGCGCAGAATCCAATCCCGCCGACCGTTTCCAGTCGGTGCAGGAAATCATGGACGCACTGACACAGAAAACGCAAGGGTCGGGCTTTAGTGTCAAGAAAGCAGAAACTGGAGGCGTTGCCCGGCAACCAGCCGTTGTCGAAACTGACGCTGCGACTGCTGCAAAAACAAGCCGAAGCCGCCGGGCTGGATACCCAGAAACTGGAAAGCGACCTGAACGACTTTATTGATTTCTACAGAGAAATACAGAAAATAGGCACTGTTTCAGCGTTTGCCAAACGTGGCCTGATGCTGCAAGGAACGGCTCTGCACATCACTGAAGAAACGATTGAAAAACTAATTCAGAATTCAGAATTCAGAATTCAAAAAGAAATTGCCGATATAGGTCAGAGATCAGAGGTCAGAAGTCAAAGCAATCCTGTCAATCCTGTAATCCTGTCTGAACAAAATAGTGCTCCTGAAAAAGACACTTCCCCTATATCCGAAGTCCGAAGTCCGACATCCGAAATCTTTTTTGTTCGTTCGGCAGGGCTGTTCGAGGAGTTCGAAGCCGATAAGATCACTGCCACGCAACAGCCCGGCTCGCTTTATGAAATCCGCGTCTCAAATGCCGACAATGCCACTTTCGTAATCGCCGACAATCCGGCGGCGCAGGACGAGGCCCTGAAAAACAAACGCTTTTTCCTGCATCCGGCGTGCGTGCTGGTGGAAGTGGAACCGGTGCTGAACCAGAAAATCACAACGCTGGAGCCGGGAAAATTGAGAAAATCAGGCTCCAATTGGAAAATCGTACAGAAAGCGAAGATTCGGATTGGGTGATTGTCAGAACCTCTGATTGAACCTGACTCGACTGATTGACCTGACTTTTCGCCCCATTAGGGGCGGCACATCGGTAGAAAATGTATCAAGAAAATAAGCCAGCGTGCCATAGGTACGCAACCAAGTGTTTTGAGCAAAAAACAATTAATTTAGACAGCCTATCAGATTCAGCCATATACCTATGGCATGCCAAACACTCGCTTCTGGTGCAACTACCGATGTCACGTTCCTACAGGACTATTTTCAGGTCAATCAGTCGAATCAGGTTCAATCAGAGGTTCTGACTAATGGCTTCCGGCTGCTTCAGTTTTCTGCGTGGCAATCGCGGGCGGCGCAACAGGTTTGTTCACCTTGTCAAGCATTTTCAGGATAGATTTTTGAATAAGATCCTTTTCACTGAAGGCAATCAGGTGGCCGCGATTGGGAATCAGCGTAATGTCTAACGACGGCACGTTGACAAGCTGCTTGCGGGCGAATTCGGCGTTGGTTGTGTAAATCAAGTCGTCGTTTTGGCCTTGCAGATAAATCACTGGAACCTTGATGTTCTTCCACAGCGGCAGCATTTTCTCCAGTTCCTCGTAATGGCTCAGTTTCTCGGCGTTGGCCGATTTCAGCATTCGCGGCACCATCCATTTCAACAGCGGACTTTCCATCGGATACGAAATGCCGTAGATTCGCTCCTCGCCCGGAGCCAATGCCGGTGCCACCAGCACAATGCCGTCCACCAAGTGCGGGTAATCCATCGCCAGCCGACAGGCTACTGACGTACCGTAAGAAGTACCTACCAACACAACTGGATGGCTTTTGCGGCTCAGGCTGTCCAAGACCGGACGAATCATGCGGGCTTGCTGCTCAATAGACGTGAGCGGCAGTCCGAACCCCGAATAGCCGTAGCCGGGCCGGTCAACGGCCAGCATTCGTGTGCGGCGCAGCAACACGCTGTCCGACAGGTATTCCTTGAAATAGCTCATCGAACTCGGCGCGCCGTGGATGAACAAAACCGTGGCCGAAGTGTCATCGCCAATGGACAAATAACGAATGTCTCGCCCTTGCGCCTTGTACTGTTTGATGAGCGGTTTCAGCTTTTTCTCGCCGAAATACTTCTGCAAAGTGGCCGTGGTGTCACGAAACTGGACGCAGCCGTCGGTTATGAAAACAACGACGACAAAAACAGCCAGAATGGCCCCCAGTCTGAAAAACAGCCGAACGTATTTTGACAACGACATATCTGTATGGTTGAACAATAGTCTCGTGAACAGACGGATTACTGTAGAAAGTAGATATCTTGCGTTTTGAGGAAAAAACGGCCAAAACGTAGTTTTACGGTTTCTTTTCAACCTCACCCCAGTCCCCTCTCCTACAGAGAGGGGTGACTTTTTAACCACACGAGCCTTTATTCCCGAACACGTTCGGATGAAAGGCTCGGCTTATCGCCAAACACACCCCTCTCTGTAGGAGAGGGGGCGGGGGTGAGGCTTCGCGTTGCGGGCAAATTTTGCTCAAAACGCTTTTCATTGCTAACTGCCTGTTTTCAAAACCTCTCCCACGTCCAAAAGTTTCAGTCCGCCGTTCACTTTGCCTTCTTTTTCAAGCTGTTGCAAAAAGCGACGTGGCTCACCCATCGGTTCGTCCGACAAATCGAACGTGCCGTAGTGCATCGGAATCATCGTGCGGGCACCCATCTCACCGAAGCCTTTCACTGCGTCGTCAGGTGCGATGTGATTC
>JALOMD010000717.1 GCA_025455595.1 Cytophagales bacterium
CAAAACGCAAAATGTTTAGACAATCACAGTGTTTCTGTTTTCAAATGCCCAAGCTCCGCGACATCTTGCTCACAACGGCTGCAAGGCCGGTGAATTGCGAATCAGAAACACATGAGAAAACATATCCGTCGCGTGCCAGTCGGGTTGGTCGGCTTCGAGGGACTGGCCGGGAATGAGCACCTTCGTGCGCGTCAGTCGGTCAGAGGCGAAGTAAGGCGAAGCTTTGCCGTTTAGTTTGAACAGCGTAATGGTGTTAGGCCGGGTCACTGCCGTGAGGTCTTTGATGCCGTTCACGAAAATGAGCGGCCCGTCGCTGTTGGCCCAAGGAATGTTCACGTAAGGCTTGCCTTTGGTAAAACCCTCGGGCAGTGTCCGGCCGGGAAGCATGTTTTCACTGTCAATGGCGTATGTACCAAGGGCAACCACCTGCTGCCGGAACGGACTGCCGGGCGAGCGGAGCAACGAAGCGAACGGACGATACCCGCCGTTCACCGAACCCGGCAGCGTGTGCGCAAAGCCCCACAGTCCGTACATTTTGGCGGCTTTGAGTTCCGGTTGAATGCCGGTCAACGCCTTCAGGTTCAGGTACATCACACTGTCTCGCGGAAAACGTTGTTGGTGATGGCGAATGTTTTGCAGCAGATGCAGCAACGTGTCTTTTTTCGGCTGCGTCAGCGAAGCCAGCGGGTTGCGGAGTGTCGTGGTGTCCAGCAGCGACTCGGCTGCCGCGTACAGGCCGTGCACCTTGTTGGCATCCAGCCATTCCCGCAGAAAGCGGCGGGCCGTTTCCCAGTCCTGCAGTTTGTCCACACCCAAAAACCGAATGCGGCTATCGGCGGGCAGCGACTGGTTCCACGCCCGGATTTTGACAATTTTCTCGTAAAACTGCCGGTTGCCCCACTGGGCGTTTTCGCGCACCCACGCCCCGAACACATACCGCAGCAGGGAGTCGTTGCCGGTACGCAGGTATTCGTTCAGGAAATGCGCCTGGGCGTAGTCGGTTTCGGCCAGGTAGTACCGAACGCCTGCTTTTGCGTGCAGGTGTTTGAGCAACGCCAAATCCAGCGACTGCGGCGCGGCAAATCCGTGCGACTCGCCCAAGAGGAAAATCCGGTTTTGGTAGAAATCTTTGTCAAACAGTTTGAAGTTCTCCGGTTTTTCTGCGTCCACGGCTTCCATGTTTTGGCTCAGGTACTGCTGGTGGGGGGTGCTTTCGCCGCCCAACGCCAGCGAGGCGTAAACGAAGTAGGCAACCGCACCCAGCACCGACAGGACGACGGGCGTGAGCAGAACGGACAGAAGGATTCGTTTCAGACGTTTTTTGAAAACAGGCTTGGTTTTGACGGGATTTTCCACGACCGATGGGTTTGGTGAACGGATTGCCCAAAAGTAGGTCAATGCCCCATCCAATGCCGGAAAATGGGGTTTGCTGCGCCGATCTGGGGTGAACGGATGGCGCAAGGGGCGAACGTACAAGCCGCTGGGGTGGTTAGCGGGCCTGCAGCTGCTCCCGGATGCGGTTGGCGTATGAACGCGCCACCGGAACCGGCTCGCCGACCGAAGCGAAACGGAGGCGGTACCCTTGGGCGTTGCCCGTCACCGACTGCACCGAACGAATATTGACCAAATACGAACGATGACACCGCAACACGTAAGGCAACGAAACCTGGTTTTCGAGCCGGCCCAGCGGACTGCGCAGCAAGGTTTTGGTCACTTTGCCTTCGCTCCGGTGGAAGACGGTGCAATAATTGTCGTCGGCTTCGATGAACAGCAAGTCGGCGGCAGGGAGAACAATAGCGTCCTTGCCGTTTTCGGCGACCAACGTAAGGGTTTCCGCCTCCGAAGACGGGGCTTGTGTTTCAGGCGGTGGCGGCAACAAGCCAATCGGTCGGTGGCGACGCAGCAGGTACAGGTAATTGATCAGCACCTGAACCACCGACGGAAACAATCCCACCAAAAACGCCACCGCTATCATGTAGCCCGTTTGCGCCAACGAAAGCGGCATGGTGCCGATCAGGTAACCGTACACATTGCTCAAAACGCCGCCCAGCACAAGCTGCGCCAAACTCCAGGCCAGTTCCCGGCCCACCGTCCAACTTCTCTCCTCGAAAACAGCGGGAAGCGTTTTCGGCAGTCCGTAAAAACCGATGAACACCGCCACTGCCGCCGCCAAGCCGTAGCCCGACAACAACCACGGCTTGCGGGGGTGCTCCCAGTTGTACGCGCCAAAAGGCTGAAAAACCAACAATACGAAAGCAATCAAACCACCGAACAGAAACGATTGCCACAAGGCGCGGGACAAAGATTGTTCGGCAAGAGGATAAGGTTGACGAAGCAAGGAAAGCATAAACGAAAAACACCACTCACTGGGGACGAACGCAATATACAACGGGCTTTGTTCAAAACAAGGCGCACATGGACGACATTGGCGGTTTTGCCAAGCGGTTCGGTTCTGTCAACCAACGGTTGTTTTTCAGTTGTGATTGGCGGGCGTTTTGAACATTTTTTGCTCAAAACGCCAAAGTGGTTTTCTGTAAAAAGAGCCGTTTTGGGCATTTTTTAGGAAATCCACAAAACACAAGCCATTGATTATCAACTGAAAGTAACTCTAATCCATTTGGCGCACTTCTCCGCTGCCGGTAATGCTTTTGGTCAGTGACGGGCTGCCTGCGTAAGTCACGTTGCCGCTGCCGGTGAGTTGCACGTTCAGGGCGTTGGTGCATTTGATTTGCACGTTTCCACTTCCGCTGAGTTTCACCTGTGCGGTTTCGACAGAGAATTTACCGGCGTTGAGATTGCCGCTGCCCCGCAGCGTGAGCGTGAACGATTCCGCCTGCCCGGAAAGCGTCACGTTGCCGGAGCCGTTCCCTGAGAGTTGCAAATCCTTTGTTTTCAGGGAAACCGTCGAGTTGCCCGAGCCATTGTCTGTGAATTTGAACGCCGGTGCTTCAAGTGTCTTCTCGGTTCTCAGGTTGCCGCTGCCGTTGTTTTGCAGTTCAGTCAATGTCTTGACGGGCAGGTAAACGTTGATATTGTTCTTGGTGTTGAACGAAACCTTGTCCTTGTTTTT
>JALOMD010000718.1 GCA_025455595.1 Cytophagales bacterium
CTTCGATGCTTCGTGAAAGCGTTTAGGCAAAAACTGCCCGAAACGGCACAAAACGAGAGCAAACACGTAAGCGGCGTACAACGAAGCATCGAAGCACGAAGCATCGCGGAATCGAAATTACCAACTCACCACCACATCTTCTTTGAACATTTGCCGGTTGCCGGACAGGTTGAAGACCGAAAAAGTCACAATGTAGCGGCCCGAACGCACTTTTTCGCCGGTTTGATTGGTGCCGTCCCATGTGAAGAAACCTTCGGCGGCCAGCGACTGGTTGGCGGCGATTTGTCGCACGGGCCGACCGGCGGCATCGAAAACCTGTACCGTAGCCACGTGGCCGGGCGAATCCATTCGGTAACGCAAGGCGGCGAAATCATGGTGGCCGTCTTCATTGGGCGTGATGAGACGCGGCTCGACGGAAAACGTGGCCGTTTTGGCCGTTTTTTCCAAAATCTGCGAGTTTGCGTAGCCGGGCGTGGCGTAGCCTTCGGTGGCCGCCGCCGAGTGCCAGTTGTCCGGCGCATGAGTGGCGGCGTTCACGTCCAGCCGCTCCAGCGAAACGCCTTCCTTGTCCTGCAACATCGCGAAATGCCAGTCTTCTGAATAATCCAGCCGATCCATCACGCGGTTGCGGTTGTCGAGCAGCACCACCGTTCCGGCTTCGTCGTAGTAGGTGGGCATTGTCGGGACGACAACCACGGCCGCCAAATTGGTTTTCGGATAATGCGTGCTTAGGATTTTCGCATCGGCGGTGAAGACGACGAATCCTTTGGGCGGCAACATGCGGTTGGTTTTGATAACAGTTTTTTGATTGGCCACGGCATCATTTTCCACGTTCGCCAACTGCCAGTCTTTCAGGTTGATGAACTTGTCCGAACGACCACATCCAGCGAGTCGGCCGGTTCGGGCAGGGCAAGCGTGGCTGTCTGCGCGTTTGTGACGAGATTCTGGTTGCAGTCCTTCAAGCCCTGAACCCTGAGTGTATAAACCGTACGGGCCGCCAAAGGTGTTGACAGCGAGAGTTTTATGTTGCGCATACCGGGCCTTTCGGGCGAGGCCGCTGCAATCGCAACCGTCGGTTCGAGGCGGAAATTTGTAGCATCGGCGGCGGCGAGGCTGTCCAATCTCTCATCGAACGCCAACCGGAGTTGCGTGGGCGAAACCACCTCGGCGGCCAGCAGCACGGGCGGCGTGAAATCGGGTTTGGAGGCGGCCACGGAGTTGGGTTCGCCCGGCGTGCCGCCTTCGTCGGCTTCCGAGGCCCGCCAGTTGCCTTCTTCTCCGCAAGCATTGGTCAGGTCAATCTGCTCCAGCGACCAGCCGCCTTCGGCCTTGGTCGCGTCGGCGTACCATTGGTCGGTGTAACGGACTTGGTCAATCAGTTGCCCGGCCGGGTTGCGCAGCGTGAGTTCGTCGCCCGCGTTGTTCAGCGACGGAAAGTTGGCGATGCCCAGCGTGCGTCCGAACGGCGCAAAATCCGCCACATTTACCGTACGGCACAGGATTACGTATTCGCCGGGCCGGAGGCTGAAATTGGGTAGCACGGCCCGCGTGGTCGGGTCGCCGAGGGTGCAGTTGCGCAGGTTGATGGCGCGGTTGGTTGGGTTGTACAATTCCACGAACTCGGCGGACGGCAGTTCCACGCGCGGTGACTCGTCGGCCAGCAATTCGCTGATAATCAACTCACGATGGCCGATGGGCACGAGCGGAGGCAACCCGTCGGTGATGATAAAGTCGTCGAAAGCGAAGCGTTGCCGGTTAGTGGAAGTGAAGTTGCATACAATTCCGAAGTGTCCAGCCGTGAGCGGCAATGTGTTTTCAATCACGGTTTCTCCTTCTTTGATGAAATCAGGCTCGGAGTCGCGTTTGGAAAACAACTGCCACACACCCGCCTTGTTACGAATGACACGAATCTGCAAGGCAACCGGATTGGTGGCCGCGCGTCGGTCGGCTCCGTCAATGATGCGGCGTGCGGTTGTGAGTGCGCCTTGCTGCAAGAACAAGTCCACGCCGTCGGTAGTCCCGTTTTCGCCGATGCGAACGAAGTATCCGTTCAAGCTGCCTCTCAAATCGGCTTGGTCGCTGATGAGGTAAATGCGGGCGTAGTTGCTGTTGCTCGGGGCAAACGCCAAATTCACGGAAAACTCCCAAATCGTGCTGTCCAGCAACGTGACGGGCGTGGACAGATGAATGACCGACGTAGCCGCCGGGCCGTTCGATTGTAGTTTTCCGTCGGCAGTGATGCGGAAAAGCGGCGTGTCGCCTTGCCAAGCGGGGTTTTGCATAAAGTCGCCGTCGTCGAAATTGTCGCTGAATTGTGCTTGTGCTGCGCCGGGCAACAGAAGGCAGACAAGGAGCAATGTTGCCGAAAGAAGAATGGAAGCAGGCGTTTTGGCCGTTTTTTGCCCAAAACGCCGGGTGAACGAATTTGAAAGCCGCATGAGAAGCCGCCGATTGAAACTCCGGCAAAATACGCTTCTGCAAACGGTTAGAACGAACCGATTCGGGTTTGAAAATCACATTGTTTGTTCAGAAAGACGTTTCTGCAAAATTAATCCGCTACCAACCGCGTCGTTTTCGGAATTACATTTTTAATTTTGCGGAGTTTTCGTCAATTGTTTGACTTAGAATTTGGCTTGGAAGAAGACAGAGAAGACCGAGTTATTATCCAATAATTTGGCTTTTGGTTCTAAGAGCATAGGAAATACAAACCGTAGGGGCGGGGCTTGCCCCCGCCCTTGTCCCCCACAGGCTCGCATCGGCCTTGACAGAGCTGTTCGGGAGGCGTTGGGCGGGGGCAAGCCCCGCCCCTACAGTCCGGCGTTTCGGGCAAAAATTGACCGAAACGGAAAATGTTAGACAATCACCAATATTTTTAAAGAAAACTGCCCAAAACGAGCAATCAAATTGATTTTTTCTATCATATCTAAACCGTTTCATACATGAAAGTTGCCGTAGTTGGTGCCACCGGACTGGTGGGTGGCGAAATGCTCAAAGTGCTGGAAGAGAGAAACTTCCCCGTTACCGAATTGATTCCCACCGCCTCGGAGAAATCCATTGGCAAAGAAATATTTTTCAAAGGCAAGCCGTTCAAGGTGGTGAGCGTCGAGGATGCCATCGCCAAGCGGCCCGACATTGCGTTGTTTTCGGCGGGCGGCTCCACGTCGCTGGCCTTGGCTCCGAAATTCGC
>JALOMD010000719.1 GCA_025455595.1 Cytophagales bacterium
AAGCCAGCCGGGGCGTTTTCTGACCTCTTATCTCTGACTTCTGACCTGAATCAGGCCATCTCCATCTTGTTCGACATCCGCTTGCGTTCGTTTTCGTCCAGATAGATTTTCCGCATCCGAATGGCCTTGGGTGTCACTTCCACGTACTCGTCCTTCTGAATGTATTCCAAGCATTCTTCCAGCGAAAACTGGATTTTCGGGGCGATGCGCACCGCCTCGTCCGAGCCGGCGGCGCGGATATTGGTCAGCTTTTTCGCCTTTTGGATGTTGATCACCAAGTCGTTGTCACGGGTGTGTTCGCCAATCACTTGGCCCATATAGACTTCCTCGCCCGGATCAACGAAAAAGCGGCCTCTGTCCTGTAGCTTGTCAATGGTATAGGCCGTGCCGGGGCCGGTTTCCATCGAAATCAGCGAGCCGTTGATGCGTTCGGGGATATTGCCCTTGTACGGTTCGTAGCTTTTGAAGCGGTGCGTCATGATGGCCTCGCCTTGCGTGGCGGTGAGGATGTTGCTCCGCAGCCCGATGATGCCCCGCGACGGAATGTTGAACTCCAAATGTTGCAGGTCGCCTTTCGGCTCCATGATCATCAGCTCGCCTTTGCGTTGTGTGGCCAGTTCAATCACTTTGCCGGCACTTTCCTCGGGCACATCAACCACCATCAGTTCTACCGGTTCGTGGCGCACGCCGTCAATTTCCTTGTACAGCACCTGCGGCTGGCCCACTTGCAGTTCGTAGCCTTCGCGGCGCATGGTCTCAATCAGGATGGACAAGTGCAGAATGCCGCGCCCATAGACCAGAAAACGGTCTTCGCTGTCGGTCGGTTCCACGCGCAGGGCGAGGTTTTTCTCCGTCTCTTTGTACAGCCGGTCGCGCAGGTGGCGCGAGGTGACAAACTTGCCGTCGCGTCCATAAAACGGCGAGTTGTTGATGGTGAACAACATGCTCATCGTCGGCTCGTCCACGGCGATGCGCGGCAGGGCTTCGGGTTTCTCGGCATCGGCAATGGTGTCGCCGATTTCAAAGTCTTCCAATCCGATGATGGCGCAGATTTCGCCCGCCGCCACTTCGGACACTTTGGCCCGGCCCAGTCCCTCGAACACTTGCAGCTCCTTGATGCGGGCTTTTTTCACTAAACCGTCGGCTTTCATCAAAGCCACGGGCGAGTTTTCTTTCAACGTCCCGCGAAACACCCGGCCGATGGCAATGCGGCCCACGAACGAGGAATAATCCAAAGAAGTGACACCCAACTGCACCGGGCCGTCCACAAACGGAGCCGCCGGGATGTGCTTCACGATGGTATCGAGCAAATAAGTGATGTCTTGGGTGGGCGTTTTCCAGTCTTCGCCCATCCAGTTCTGCTTAGCCGAGCCGTAAACGGTCGGGAAGTCGAGTTGCTCTTCGGTGGCCCCGAGGTTGAACATCAGGTCAAACACCGCCTCGTGTACTTCGTCGGGACGGCAGTTTTCCTTGTCCACCTTGTTGATGACCACAATCGGCTTCAAGCCCAGTTCGAGGGCCTTGTTCAGCACGAAACGCGTCTGCGGCATGGGGCCTTCAAACGCATCCACGAGCAGCAGCACACCGTCAGCCATTTTCAACACACGTTCCACCTCGCCGCCGAAGTCGGCGTGGCCCGGTGTGTCTATGATGTTGATTTTCACATCTTTGTACCGAATCGAGACGTTTTTCGACACGATGGTGATGCCGCGTTCCCGTTCGAGTTCGTTGTTGTCGAGAATCAGGTCGTCAAACTCTTGGTTGTCGCGGAAGAGCTTGGCGGCGTGGATCATCTTGTCCACCAACGTCGTTTTGCCGTGGTCAACGTGGGCAATGATGGCAATGTTTCGGATGTTTTGCATGGGGAGAAAGCTATCGGCTCTCGGCTTTTAGCTGTTGGTTTCAAATTAGCCCGCAAAAGTACAAAAAACAACCGGATTTACCGCCAGTCGGCCTGTTATTAAATTGTGAAGATGCGTAGAATGTGGAATGCGGAGGGCGGCATGCAGAACAGGGAACCAATGGCGTTTTGGGCAAATTTTGCCCAAAACGGGCGGTTGTCGTGGCAACCTGTCCCGGCTTGTCGGGATGACTGAGGCTTTCTGTTCGCAAATCATCATGACGAGTCATGGCGCGACTATCCACGCCGAACTACAAACCTTTGCGTAAGGCGTTTTGGGCAATTCTTGTCTAAGAGGTTGTTTAAAATTCGGTTTGAGAGTTGCGTTTTTAGCGATTTTTGCCCAAAACGCCCCGGTGTGCAGGTCTGTACGCTGTGCGTCAGACCGGAAGCACAGGCTCGCCAAAGATAACAGACGGGCGTTTTAAGATTTTTTCGCCCAAAACGCACCGGACAAACCGAATTTTAAACAACCTCTAAAATGGCTTTTGCGTGCAGTGATTTTAGCTCCGTAGGAGCGAACTGTTTGTAGCAATCGAAGCAAAACCAAACGAAAGCTGTGAATGCTCTGTATTTCTACAGACGGTTCCGCCCCTACGGGGCTTTGCCGTTTTGGGCATTTTTTGCTCAAAACGCATTTGTCTTGAATCGCGGATGAAACGGATGACGCAGATTGCGCGGATGTGCCTTTGGGTAAACAGTCGCGTTCGTCTCAGCGTTTTTTATCCGCGAAATCCGCGTCATCCGCGCAAATCCGCGATTCAAGACAAATAAAGCTACAAATCTTCCACCGCAAGTGATTCCGTTCTGTTGCGACGCAGCAGTTGATAGGCGATGAAGCCGACCAAGAACGCACCGCCGACAATTGCCAAAGTACGCAAAGCCGGGTCGGGAACGGCGGGCGGCACATAGTCAACGCCTTGTTCGCTGAAGCGGGCCGGCTCGTGTACATAACGTCCGTGC
>JALOMD010000720.1 GCA_025455595.1 Cytophagales bacterium
TCCTTTGAACGGCTCGCCGCCGCGTTGGATGAGCAGGATTTTCAGTTCGCCGCCGTCGAAGCCGAACAGGATGCAGTCAACCGTGACCGAGGGGCGGGGATATTCGTAGGTGTACATTTCGAGTGTTCGGTTTGATTCGATGCTTCGTGCTTCGATGCTTCGTGCTTCGCGGTGTTGCACGCTGCTTACATGCCTGCTTTTGTTATGTGCCGTTTCGGGCGTTTTTTGCCTAAAACGCTTTCACGAAGCATCGAAGTATATTAAACGATGATCTCGATTCTCGTCGGTTCAATGTTTTCGGGTGGCAGGATGTCGTGGCCGTTGAGGGCCAGCAGCACCTGGGCGGCGTTCACCACGTCCACACCTGGGCGGCGTTCACCACGTCCAAGGCGCAGTAGCGGGCTATTTTTTCCAAGTCGTGTTCGTCGTAGTAAACCGTGTGTACCAAGCTGCCATCCATCTCCTCTTTGCTGGACGGAATGTTGAACACCGCCGCCAGCAAGTCCAGCGACGTGTAGTTCTTGAAATCGCCGAACTTCCACAAGTCCATCGTGTCAATGTGCGTCACCTCCCACGGCTTTTTGCCTTGCGTTTGCAACACCGGCGGCAGCGGCAGTCGGTTGATGAGGATGCGCCGGGCCAAGTACGGAAAGTCGAACTCGCGGCCGTTGTGGGCGCAGAGTTGCACCGAACGGCGGGTGGCGTGTTCGCCGTTTTGCCGGTTGATGTGCAAGTCGAACCGCCGCACATAGTCGTTGAACTTCTCCAGCAAAGCCCGTTCGTCGTCGGCGGCCAAGCTGCTGATCGTCAGCACATAACGCCCTTGTTTCTCAATCAGATAGCCCAATGCCACCGACACGATTTTGCCGAATTCAGCCAAAATGCCGCCGCGCTGCCTGAACAGTTCGGCATCGGTTTCGGGGCCGTTTTTGCGGTATTGGTTCGCTTTCTTGCTCCACAGATGCTGCAGCCGTTCGTCGAGCTGCTCGTATTGCGGCACGCCCGAAACGGTTTCGATGTCCAGAAACAGGATGTTGGTGAATTGGCGCAGGGAGTTATTCATGGAGAAAGCGGGCTTGTCGTCCGCAAAAATACGATTAAAGTTGTTAGTGGTTAGTCGTCAGTCATTAGTGGTTAGTCGAATTGTTTTTCATTTATATTCGGGTGATGAAAGCCAAAAACGAAGCCAACCGTTACGACAAGATTTTCAAGGAAAACTTGGAGGCGGTGACCATGACATTGATTGAAAAGGTGCTGAACATAGAGGTTTCGCACGCCGAGCGGCTACAAGCCGATTTGCCCAAAACTTTGGAGCGAAAACCCGATCAATTGCTCAAAATAACCGACCGTGTCGGCGACATTTTCCTGTTGCACATAGAGTTTCAACTGGCTGACGAAATGGACATGGCCGAACGGATGCTGGAATACTGGATACTGTTGCGACGCAAGTACAAGCTCTCTGTGCGGCAATACGTATTGTTTCTGGCGGAATCGCCGCCGCAAATGGCTCCTTTCCTACAGGCCGACCTCACCAGCCACGCTTTTCGTTTGATTCCGCTCGCCCAAGTGAACGCGGATGTTTTTCTGTCCTCAAACCGGGCCGATGAAGTTGTGTTTGCTGTCTTGGCGGACATCGGCGAACAAAACCCGCAAGAAGCCGCCCGCCGTTTGGTGGAGCGGATAGCCGCCACCTCACCTGACCGATTGGTGTTCGAGAAACACTTGCAACAATTGCGCGTATTGGTTAACTTGCGTAGTATCAAACCTTTTGTCGAAGAAATCATGGAATCCATCACGCAGTATTTCAAGCCTGAAAACGATTATTTGTACAAATTGGGCGAACAGATAGGCGAGCAAAGCGAAGCCGAAAAACAAAAACGCTTGTTTGTCACCAATTTGCTGGAGAAAACGGACTTTTCCGTTGCCCAAATCGCAGAGTTGGCCGAAGTGTCGCCGGAGCTTGTCGAGCAGATAAAAAACGAATTGTCGCGGTGACTTCCGTTTTAAGCAATTTTTACCCAAAACGCTACAGAAACAATCAGCAATTAAACAATCCAATCAACAAACAATCACTTGGTCAAGATTGCTTGTACACAGCGAACCGTCCGTCGAAATACGTCAAGGTGTAGTGAGGGATGGTCTTGGTGCCGGGTTTCGGATAGAAATACTCGGGCCGGTATTGATAATCCATCAAAATGAATTCGACTTTTCGTGCGTAGGCCCAGTCGGCCATCTTTGCCGTTGGGTCGGGACTCGATACGGCTTGGGAACCGAAATTCTCGCTGCACAACAACCGTCCGAACTGTTCGTACTCATTGAAGAAAAACGTGATCGGCACAAATCCGGTCTTGGCGGGCTGGATGTGCGGCCGCAAGTTTCGGTAGGCCACGGGCAAATACGGCTCTGTGAGGTTGCGGTAAATAAATTCCACGGTTCCGTATATGCCGATGACAAAATAGGCCGCCGTCACCAGCGTGAGCCAGCGGTTGCGGAAAGGTTGCAGTCGGTACAGTTCGTACACGAAGACGAACATGAACGGCATGAACAACGGAAGGTAATTGCCCGCGCTGCTTTTGGTCAGTATCCAAAAAGAAGCCAACAGTATGACAAAATAGACCCGCAGCGGCTGGCTGACTTGCCTGATGAACCGGCGTTGGTGCCAAAGCATGAAAACCAGCAGCCCCGACAAGGCGGCCTGTTCAGGCGATTCGAAGAAAATGTTCGGAAAACGGAGCATTTCCAA
>JALOMD010000721.1 GCA_025455595.1 Cytophagales bacterium
GCGGGTGAACAACTACGTGGTCACATTCCGCCGCCTATAACTGTTCGATTTCGCAATAGTTGCAACCCTCGTTTTGCCCGAAACCGACACGGCCCGGCAGGACGAGGGTTTTGCGTTTTGGGCAATTTTTGCCCAAAACGGTTTTCTGTCTTGCATCGCGCCTGCCTGTCGGCAGACAGGGATTCCCACGGATGGCGCGGATTTCGCAGATGAGTCTTTGGGCAAACACTCGCGTTCGTATCTGCGGTCTTTGATCCGCGCCATCCGCGATGCAAGGCAAGCCAGGTACGCACGCAAATCGAATCCGAAAAAACACCGATTCATCTCCAGTTCAGAATATTTTTAGTAATTTCAGGACTGCGTTTTGGGCAAAAAATACCCAAAACGCTGGATTGTCTGAACCTTGATTGGCTTCGCCGAACTTGTGTTTCGTCGGATTAGAACATTGCCATGATTGCGAAAAACCAAGGCAATCACAAAAATCACTGTAAAATCCCGGTTCGGACAGTAGGCGTTTTAAGCAATTTTTGCCCAAAACGCCCCAATTCTGAACTCTGAACTCTGAATTCTTAATTCTGAATTAAATTGCGCATTCCCAACGAAATAGTCCAGCAAATCCAGCAGGCTGCCGACGTGCTCGACGTAGTGGGCGGCTACGTGTCGTTGAAAAAACGGGGCAGCAACTGGATTGCGTGCTGTCCGTTCCACAACGAGAAAACACCTTCGTTTGCCGTCAATCCCGCCAAAGGCATTTACAAATGCTTCGGCTGCGGCAAGGCCGGTGACGCGGTGAAATTCGTGATGGACATCGAGGGCGTGAGCTACCCGGAGGCATTGCGGCAACTCGCCAAAAAATACAACATCGAAGTACCAGAAACCGAGGCCACGCCCGAAGAAACGCTGCGGCAGAACGAGATTGACAGCCTGTACATTGTCCTCAACTACGCCAAAGAATACTTCAAAGAGCAACTGCAAACGCCTGACGGACAATCCATTGCCGTGCCGTATTTCAAAGAACGCGGCCTGCGCGATGCCACCATGGAAGCGTTCGACTTGGGTTACAGCCCCACGGCTTGGGACGCGTTTACGAAGGAGGCGTTGGCCAAGCAGTACAATTTGGAACTGCTACAAAAAGCCGGCTTGACGATTGTCAACGAGAAAGGCCGCCAGTACGACCGTTTCCGCGACCGGGTCATTTTCCCGATTCACAACCTGTCGGGGCGGGTCATTGCCTTCGGTGCCCGCATCCTCACCAACGACAAAAACCAGCCCAAGTACCTCAACTCGCCCGAAACCGAGGTTTACCACAAGAGCCGCGTTTTGTACGGCATCTACCAAGCCAAAAACGCCATCCGGCAGGCCGATGTCTGCTACTTGGCCGAAGGCTACATGGACGTGATTTCGCTGCACCAAGCCGGGGTGCAAAACGTGGTGGCCTCGTCTGGCACCTCGCTCACCAAAGAGCAAGTGCAGCTCATCAGCCGGTTCACCAAAAACGTGACCATGCTCTACGACGGCGACCCGGCAGGCATCAAGGCGGCTATCCGGGGCACCGACTTGGTGCTGGAAGAGGGCATGAACGTGAAAATCGTGGTCTTCCCCGACAACGACGACCCAGACAGCTACGTCCGCAAGGTGGGTACGGTGGCGTTTCAAGAATTTATTCAAAAAAACAGCCAGGATTTCATCACGTTCAAGGCGCGGCTGTACGTGGACGAAATCCGCAACGACCCGTACCGCAAGTCGGCGGTCATCAAGGAGATGGTGGCCACCAACACCAAAATCCCCGACCCCATCCAGCGGGCGGTGTTTCGGCGGCAAATCGCGCAGTTGCTTGACGTGGACGAGCAGACGTTGGTGACCGAGGAAAACTTCCTGCTCCGCAAACAACGCACTGAGGAACGCAAGAAAGCCGACAACGCGCCGCCCGAACCACCGCCGCTGGCTTACGACCTGCCCGACGGCGTAACTTTGCCCCAAACCGACACGCCGCCCGCCGAGACGCAAGTCGTCGAGCCGGTTCGGTCGGCGGTGAGCTACCGCGAGGAAGGCGTGGTGCGGCTGTTGCTCCACTACGCCGACCGCACGCTGGAAGGCACCGCCGACACGGTATGCGATTTCGTGCTGCGCGAACTGGAAGACATTGCTTTCCGAACGCCGGTGTACCAGCGTATCATGGACGATTTCCGGGCGGCTTGGCTGCAAGGTGCCGTCCTCGGCAGCGGCGATTTCATGCGCCATACCGACGACGACATCCGCCAAACGTCCATCGACCTCCTTGCCGAGCGGCACAGCGTGAGCAGCAACTGGTTCGACAAGTTCGACATCTACGTGCCGCACGAAAGCGAAAACCTGCTTGAAGAAACCTACAATCAAGTGCTACGGCTGAAACAGGAAGTGGTGCGCGAAAAACTGGCCGAAAACCAACGCGAACTGAGCACAAAGTCGTTAGTAGTCAGTAGTTAGTCAAAATTCACTTTAATAAGCTGAAAATTAGGCACTTATGTTTTTACTGCTTAACGGTGTTTTGGGCAAAATTCGCCCAAAACGCACGGATGGCGTGTTGTTCTACAAACCGGCTATCTCCTCTTGGGTCAAGCCCGTCATCTCCGCAATTTCCGACAAAGCGTAGCCTTTCGCTTTCATTCTGCGGGCCACTGCCACGGCGCGGGTGTGGTCGCCTTGTTCAAA
>JALOMD010000056.1 GCA_025455595.1 Cytophagales bacterium
TTTTTGGTGGAAGACGTGATTCGCCGGGCGGATGCGGGCGGCAGCCAATGGCCCGACTGGCGGGCGGTGGACAAAGTGAAAATAGGTGAAAATCCGCCGGTTACGCTTTACGTCAACCCCAAAGCCTTGCCGGGCTTGGTACAGGTTTTTACCGGAAACGCCGCCGACGCGGGCGTTTTGGGCAATTTTGGGCAATTTTCCGACCTCGCCGTTTCCCAAAAAGACAATCGGCTGGTGTTGAGCGGGCAAACGCACACCGACCAAACGGCTGCTGCGTACTTATCGGTTTTTGAAGGGCAACGGCCCCAACCCGTAAGCTGCTTGTCGCTGGTGCCGAGCGAAACCGCCGTGCTGTACCGATGGTCGTTCAGTGATGCGGCGGCGTTTTTGCGCAGCCAACACCGCTACGATTCGGCACGCGGCTTGGCCGAGGGCGACTTTCCACGTCCAAACCCGCTGTGGATGGGTCGCGAAATAGCCTTGGCAATCGTCGAAACGGCCAGCGACCAGCCCGACCAACTGCTGTGCGTACAAGCCACCGATTTCACCAAGGCCGTCCGGCAAGTGGAGAGCGTTGCGCCCGGCACGTTTTCCGAAAACTACGCCGGGGCCACCATCCGCCAAGCGACTGGAGCCGAGTTCCCGGCCCGGTTTTTCGGATCGGTTTTCAACGGTTTTCCCGAATGCTATTACGCCATCGTGGGCCAGCACTTGGTTTTCGGCAATTCGGTGCAAGCCCTCAAAAACCTGCTCGACCGGCGGGCGGCGGGCGAGGTCTGGTCAAAATCGGCTCGTTATCAGCAACTTGTTTCGCAAAAACCCGCGTGCTTCGGCGTGTACGTGAATCCGAGCCGGGCGTGGGCCTTGTTCTTGCAGCGAGCCTCGCCGCCGTGGCGCAAGTGGATGCAGCAGTACGCCAACGAATTGAAAGACATCGAAGCGGTTGCGTTGGGCGTGGGAGCCGGAAAAGACGGTGCGTTTGCCACCGAAATGGCCTTGGTGCGCCGCGAGAAAGCAACCGCCGCCGCCTTGCTAAACCGGTTCTTCGTGACTTGGCGCACCACCGCCGACACCACGCTGACCATGCCGCCCGTACTGGTGCGCAACCACAACGATGGTTCCCGCGAAATGCTCACCCAAGACGCGGCGCATCGGCTTTACTTGTTCAGCCAGTCGGGGAAAATCCTGTGGCGCAGGCCGCTTGAAAACGCCGTGCAGTCGGCGGTGCATCAGGTGGACTACTTGAAAAACAACAAGCTACAGTACCTTTTTGCCACGCGCACCCACCTGCAACTGATAGACCGCAACGGCAACACCGTGGCTCCGTACCCGATGCGGGTGCCTACGGCGGCGGCCCTGCACACGCTGACGGTGGTTGACTACGACAGTAACCGCGACTACCGTTTCTTGGTGTCAGACTTGCTCGGCAACCTGTACATGTACGACAAGGCGGGCAACGCCCTTGAAGGTTGGAACCCGCTGCGCACTGGCTACCGGCTGCAATGCGCCCCGCGCCACGTGCGCATCCGCGACAAAGATTATTTCGTCGTGTTGCAGGCCAACGGACGGCTGCTGCTGCTGAACCGACGCGGCCAGCCATACCCCGGCTTCCCGGTCGACCTGAAAACCCGCACCGACACGCCGTTTTTTCTCGAAACCGCCCTCTCGCCCGAAGAAACGCACGTTGTGGTCGTTTCGCGCGAAGGCGAAGTGATTCGGGTGAATTTTTCGGGCGAAACCGTGAGTCGCCGCCAGTTGGTGCGCACTTCGGGCAAATGCGTGTTCCGGCTGTGCGCCGAGCCGCAGGGCCGCGACTGGGTGGTGGGCCGGCTGGACAGCCGCACGCTGGGCATCCTTGATAAAAACGGGAATTTGCTCTGGGAAACCGCCGATGTGCCGTCTGACAACCCGTACTTGCAATACTACAACTTCGGTGGTGGTCGGCGGCTGATGGCCGTCACGGCCGCCGGTCGCACGTCTGTCCACACTTTCGACGGCAAAATCGTCGGCGATGAGTCTTTTGCCAACCGTCTGCCGCTGGCCGTTGTCTATGCCGATGCTTATGACAAAATGCTGCTTTACCACACGGACGGCAGGAAAGCGGGGGTGCTGTCGGTGAAGATAAAGTGAGTGCGGAAGTCGGAATGCGGAAATCAAGTTAGGGGCGTTCCCGCCGATTGCGGGATTTGCAATTTGGGCAAAAATTGCCTAAAACGCCTTTCTCATCAATTAACTATTCTTTTTGGGTTTCCAAATACTCAGAATTAGAGACACCAACACAACAAGAAATATCAAAATCTGACCTATTCCCAGCACACCTAACCACAGTTCAACCCCATCGTATCCATGAAACAGTATTCTTGTGATTCCCTCTGAAGAAAAGAAATAAATAACGGCAAAAAACAGCCAAGTAAAAAAGTGCGTCAGTGCGGTTTTTGGCGTTCCTTTCATGTGTAGCAGACAATGTTGTGGATAGTATCGTTTTGAGCAAATTTTGCTGAATTTGTTACAATTGGTTGATTACATCTTCCGACAGTCCTGTTGTCTTGGAAATCAGGTCAATAGGAATGCCGTTTGCCTTCATTGACCTTGCTATTTCCAAGGTTCTTTCCGTTTTTCCTTCGTCAAAAGCCGTTTCAATCACGTTTTTCAAGTCGCGATAGACTTTCAGGCTGTTTTCGTAGGTGTCTAATTCCGCTTGCCCAAGGTTTGCCAGCTCGGCTTTTTCAAATGCCTGCTTAAACACATCATCTGTAAAAATAGCCGGAATGGTTTGGAAATCTTCCAAATGCTTGATGAAATACAGCCACTTATCGAGCCTTGTGGACAGTTCGGTTTCTCCCTTTCTGAAGTTGGGCATTTCCAAATAGATGTAAGTCAGTTTGTCGTAGAAAATCTTTCCGTTTTGGTTTTTCAACTTCACGCTATGTACCACTTCGCTTTTCTCGGGTTCCGTCTCGTAATCATCGAAACTGAAATCAAGTATTCCTATGCAATAGACGGCTTTCAAACTATAGTTCCAGTCGCCTTTCTCCGCTTGTTCACGTATAGGAAAAGTGGAATAATAAATGGTTCTTTCTTTGAAGAAATTCTGTTTCGCCTTCTGTAGCTCGACAATGAATTTCTCGCCGTTTTCTGCTTCGCAGTAAATATCGTAAATGGCTTTGCGATCAGTGTCGGTTTGGCCCAATTGTTCTGTGTTCTTGAAAGACAAGTCCCTGATTTTGCTGTGTTGGGGCAGCAAAGCGTTCAGAAAGTCAATCAACAAAGGCTTACTGGCTTCTTCGCCAAATATTTTCTTGAAACCGAAGTCGGTGAACGGATTAATGTATTTTGCTTTCATGTCCTTTGTCAGGCTTGTTGCGTATTCAAATCTAATCTACAAAAGTATTTGACAAAACAAAAGCGGCCTCTCCAGAGGCCGCTTTTGTTTCTGATTGACTCAAGACCCAAGACTAACGACTCAAGACCTGACACTATCAACCCTCGGCGGTTTTGCCACGCAGGCCACGCGGGATTTCAATGGAGGCGATGGGGTTGGAAGGCGAGTTCAGTATGGTGTAGTTTTCGGCTTTCACCTCAGCCACCTTGACCGACTTGCCCAAATCCAAGGCCGTGATGTCCACGTCCACGTAGTCAGGCATGTCTTTGGGCAGTGCCCGCAACGACAACCGACGCAGTTTCGGAATCAGCTTTCCACCTTTGGCTGCACCAACGGCCGTGCCCGTAAGGCGGACAGGCACTTCCATTCGCACAGGCTTGTCGTCGTGCAATTCCAGAAAGTCAACGTGCAAAATCATTTCGTTCACCGGGTGAAACTGCGCGTCTTGCACAATGGCTTTGTAGTGCTTGCCTTCAATGTTCAAATCCACTTGGTGCACGTCTGGCGTGTACAGCAAGTTGCGGAACAGGATGGTCGGCACGGAAAAATGCACTTGCTCGGCTCCACCGTACAGAACGCACGGCACTTGGCCTTTTTCGCGCAGTTCCTTTGAGGTTTTCTTGCCGAGATTCGCTCTTTGATACCCTACAATCTCGATTGTCTTCATAAAATTGATGTTTAATTGTTAATTGATGGTAGTTGATTGTTTATTGGTAATTGTTTATTGTGAGCTTGTTGTTGCGGCTTCGGTTCGTCTGTAAATTCTGACGTTTGGCAGTGATTTCTTTTGTTGCCTAATCGGCGTTTTGGGCAAAAATTAGCTAAAATGCTAATCATCAATTGACAATCAATAATTAGCCATAAACAACCGATTATCAGACTTGCAAAAACAGCGTGCTGATGGATTCGTGGTCGTGGACGTTTCGGATGGCTTTGGCGAACAGTTCGGCCACGGTGAGCACCTTGATTTTCGGCGACTCGTGTTTCATCGGAATCGTGTCGGTCACTACTAATTCTTCCAGCACCGAATTGTTCACGTTTTCGTAGGCCGCTCCTGACATCACCGGGTGCGTGGCCACTGCCCGCACCGATTTCGCCCCCTTTTCCATGATGATTTTGGCGGCTTTCGTAATGGTTCCGCCCGTGTCAATCAGGTCGTCGAGCAGCACCACGTTGGCGTTTTCCACGTCGCCAATCACTTGTATCGAAGCAATTTCGTTTGCCCGCTTGCGGTGCTTGTCGCACACCACAATGTCTGCACCGAAATACTTGGCAAACGCCCTTGCGCGGCTCACACCGCCCACGTCGGGCGAGGCAATCACCATGTTTTCGAGTTTCAGGCTGCGGAAATACGGCACAAAAACCGCCGCACCGTCCAAATGATCTACCGGGAAATCGAAGAACCCTTGTATCTGCCCGGCGTGCAAGTCGCAGGCCATCAGGCGGCTGGCTCCGGCCGCCGACAACAAATTCGCCACCAACTTGGCCGCAATCGCCACGCGCGGCTTGTCCTTGCGGTCTTGCCGGGCATAGCCGAAATACGGCAGCACCACCGTCACATACTTGGCCGAGGCCCGCTTGGCCGCATCAATCATGAGCAGCAGTTCCAGCAGGTTGTCGGCCGGCGGAAACGTGGACTGAATCAGGAACACGTCGCAACCGCGCACCGACTCCTCGAAGTACGGCGACATCTCGCCGTCGCTGAACTGCTGCAACGTGACCGTTCCCAGCGGTTTGCCATAGTAATAGGCGATTTTTTCGGCGAGGTAACGCGATGCGGAACCGGAAAACAACTTGACGGAATACGACGATGCCATAGGAACCGAGAAGGCGTGGGTGGCAGTGGCTTGCAAAACAAGGGGGCGAATTTACGGGTAAATACAGTAAGTAACAAGTCTTGCGTCGTTAGTCTTGAGTCTTGGGTAAAAAAACCTGACCGGACAAACCGGCCTTTGCTCGAAAAATACTTTGCAAATTCCCAAAAAACACCGGATTTTCACCCGCCTTCTGAAAAAGCAGGCAGTGGCAGCGGGCAGTAACAGGAGGCAATGCCGTTTTAGGCAAAAAACGCCCAAAACGCTGCTCTCTCATTCTGCCATTCACTCATTCAAAATTGAACTCGTACTTCGTACCCCGTAAATCGTACTTCAGAAAATGCTTCCTCCATACATTACCCCCGAAGCCGTTGACCGGTTCATCCGCGCCGCCTTGGCCGAAGACATCGGCGACGGCGACCACTCGACGCTGGCCGCCGTGCCGCCCGACGCGCAACGCCAAGCCCGGCTGCTTGTCAAAGACCACGGCATTTTGGCCGGCATGGACTTGGCCCCGATGATTTTCCACGCCGTTGACCCCGGCTTGGAAGTGGCCGCCAGCCTCAAAGACGGCGACCCGGTGCAGCCCGGCGACGTGGGGCTGGTGGTGCGGGGCCACGCGCAGTCGATCTTGCAAGCCGAGCGGCTGGTGCTCAACTGTATGCAGCGCATGAGCGGCATTGCCACCTACACGCATCGGCTGCGCAGCCTGATTGCCCATACCAAAGCCCAACTGCTCGACACGCGCAAGACCACACCGAATTTCCGCATGATGGAAAAATGGGCCGTGGTGATTGGCGGCGGCCTGAACCACCGCTACGGCCTGTTCGACATGATTATCCTGAAAGACAACCACGTGGACTACGCGGGCGGCATCCGGCGGGCCATTGAGGCCACGCACCGCTACCTGCACGAAAAACAGAAAAACCTGAACATTGTGGTGGAAACGCGCAACCTGAAAGAGGTGGAGCAAGTGCTGGCCGTGGGCGGCGTGACGCGCATCATGCTGGACAACATGCCGCCCGACCTGATGCGCGAAGCGGTGCAACTCATCGGCGGGCGGTTTGCCACGGAGGCATCGGGCGGCATTACGGAGGATACCATTGCGGCCGTGGCCGAGAGCGGTGTGGACTACATTTCGGTGGGTGCCCTCACGCATTCGGTCAAGAGTCTCGACATCAGTTTGAAGGCGTATTGAGGAGATTGAAAAATTGAAAGCTACAGGTTCAAAGTTACAGGTTGCAGGTTGGCGTTCCTGCCGATTGCGGGATTTTGCGATTTTTGCTTGAAACGCCTTTATCAGAACCTTGATTCGTAGGATTGAAGGATTGACTTGATTGGCTTTTCAGACAGGATTGCAGGATGAAAAGGATTTGCAATCATGGTAATCCCTAAATCCTACGAATCAGGGTTCTGACAGAGCAGCCGTTTTGGGCGTTTTTTGCCTAAAACGCCAACCTGCAACCTTGAACTTGCAACCCTTTTCAACACAAAAAAAGCCCGCTTTCCGGTTTTGCTCGGAAGGCGGGCTTTCGCGTGTCGGAAGGAATTACTTCTTCCGGTTGAGCTTGGTTGTGTCCCGCTTTTGGGTGGGAGACGATGTGCCCGTGGAGTCTTTCTTCTCCATCTTTTTGTCCTTGCGGTTGCCCGACGAAGGGGTCGTTTGTGAAGGAGTGGTTTGTGAAGGTGTCGTCTGTGCCACTCCGACAAAAACAGTGCAAGCAGCTACCAAAGCCGCCACGATGATGTTCCTTTTCATAGCAAAAAAGGTTTAAGTGGTTTGACAAAACGGCTGCCAGCCAAAAACAACGCTCAGGTTGACTTGCAATCGCAAGACTGGCAAACCTTACTTTATACGGACATTATACGCGCCGTGCAAAGACAGGGTTGTGAAAAAATAAAATTTATGCATGATTTTCTTCTTGGGCGATTTTCAGTAGAAAGCTTATGAAAAAAATCGTAATCCTCTGAAAAGCAGAATATTTTCCAAGGTTTTTTACTAATATTTACTCATTATTCATTTCGTTAAAATTTAACTTTTCCAATATTTGCAAAAGCACAGTCGCCAACTCTGCATGAATGGCCTGTACTTTGCGGCTAAATGGCCGGCGACATTGCCGACACCTAACTTTTATTCCCAGTTCTATGAGAAAATGCCTGATTTTAGTCGCTTTGGCATGCTGCTTCGGACAAGCCTCGGCCCAAGACAACGATACAACCATTGACACCACCGACATGGTGCGTGTGTACGTGTGGAAGCCCAAGTCGGAAATGCAGGCCGACACCGCCCGCAGCGGCCACCGGCGCAACTTCATTGCTTTCAATATTGGGACAAGCTTGGCCGTCGGACGTTTCGGGCAGGCGGGCAGCCGTTCGGAAGGCGACGGCTTTGCGCAGAACGGCTTGGCTGCCCACTTCGAGTTCGCCGGGTTTTGGAACAAAAACGCCGGGTTCGGATTCGCCACCGGCACCTTTGCCAACCGTGTGGACTTGCGGCGGCCCCAAAGTTTCTCTCCGGTTGCAGTCAACGTGCCTTTCGGCCGGGATCCCGAAGATGTGATCCAAACGTTCTCGAACGTAAGGCCGTGGCGTTCGCACTACCTGTTTGTCGGGCCGTACGTTTCCGTGCCCCTGAAAACGCTGTCGGTTGATTTCAAATGCTTGGGTGGTTTCCTGCTGAACCGCTTTCCGGGTTTCGACTACCGGCAATCCATTGACGGCAGCACCGACCCGCGTGACAATATTAGTTTCACAGCCAGTTCCAATTCCCGAATCAGCTTCGGCTACAACTTAGGGGTCAATGTGCGATTGCGCGTGTCGGAAGGGATGCAGTTGAAGATGGGCGCAGACTACATCCAGGCGAATCCGCAGACCAGCTACGAGGTGCGCGACCGGCGTACGGATTTGGGGCGGCAGAATGTTTCCGTGTTCAATCTGTCGTGGGGCTTGGCTTGGAATGTGGGCAAACGCAAAGCATAGGTGCGGACCCTCCATAGGGTTTTGAACCCTATGGAGGGTTTCGTGCACTGGCTTACAGGCACAGGATTTTTGCTTGCGGGCAATAACTGCTTTATTTGCACCGACAGATGCTGCTCGTTTATCGTTTTGGGCAAAAAACGCCCAAAACGGCACAGGCTAAATGTTTACCCCGACCACGCCCATTGCGTGGCAGGCGTGTCGGGGCGTGTGCTACACATTCGTACTTCGTACCTCGTAAATCGTACTTCAAGATGGGCCTGACACTTACGCCGATGGTGAGAAACCTGTTGTTCTTCACCATCGGGTTCTTTTTGTTGCAGCAGTTTGTAGGATGGTTCACCTCCGCGTTCTCGGTGCATTCGTTCCTGTCGTCCCGGTTTCAGCTTTACCAGTTGGTCACCTACATTTTCCTGCACGGCAGCTTGATGCACATTTTCAGCAACATGTTCGGCCTCATCATGTTCGGGCCAATGCTGGAACGCGTCTGGGGGCCGGGCCGCTTCCTCGCATTCTACCTGATTACGGGCATCGGCGCGGCGTTGATACACAATGGCATCAATTATTACGAAATGATGCAGATGCAAGAAGCAGCCAATGATTTCCTCAGCAGCCCGACACCCTCTAACTTCGCCGACTATCTTTATCGCTTCGATTTGAAGTTGAATGACCCGGAGTTTTTGGAGAATTTTGACAACAATCCCAACAATCCCGAACTGCTGCGCCAGAGCAAGCAAGTGGTGCGTGCCAGCTTAACGGAACTGCTCGACGTGCCCACCCTTGGTGCGTCGGGGGCGGTGTTTGGCATTATGGCTGCATTTGCGTTGCTTTTCCCCAATACCGAACTGTTTTTATTGTTTTTTCCGTTTCCGATTAAAGCAAAGTATTTCGTAATTTTGTATGGACTGTTCGAGTATTATTCGGGCATCCAACGCAATCCGGGCGACAATGTGGCACACTTTGCACACTTGGGTGGCATGTTATTTGGGTTTATCTTGGTGAAGTTGTGGGGAACCCAACGCAACCGCTTCTATTGACGCCAAGTGCGCAGTCATGAGTATTTGGTCTTGGGTCGCGAGTGGGGACGGGTTTCCAACCATAAGATTGCAAATCCCGAACAGTTAAGTATTCACGCGCATTTGGTTTAATCTATTTCTAAACCTGTCAAATGGATGCAAATGCC
>JALOMD010000722.1 GCA_025455595.1 Cytophagales bacterium
GCGTTCGCGGTAGATGGCCGGGTCGGAGCCGCGCGAGAAATAAATGCGTTCAAAGCTGCACGACCGTTTCTCGATGCGGTCAATGAACGGATGCTCGGCGAACTCGCCGTTTTTCAAAACCACCAAGGCGTGGCCGGGCTGGATTTCGCGGATGGATTCGTAGGAAATGTTGAAAGCCGACTTGATGGCTGTGCGTTCGGAGGCGACGACCACCACCTCATCGTCGGCGTAGTAATAGGCCGGACGGATACCCGCCGGGTCGCGGGCTACGAAACAAGCCCCGTGGCCGATGAGTCCGGCCATCGTATAGCCGCCGTCGAAGTCGCGGCACGAGCGGCGCAGCACACGTGGGATGTCCATTTTCTCCTCGATCACATGGCTCATCTCCTCGTTGGTGTACTGGTCTTTGTACAGGTCGAAAATCCGCTGGTTTTCCTCGTCGAGGAAGTGGCCTATTTTCTCCATCACGGTCACCGTGTCGGTTTTTTCCTTCGGGTGCTGGCCCAGCGACAGCAACTTCTCGAACAGGTCGTCCACGTTGGTCATGTTGAAGTTGCCGGCCACCACCAAGTTGCGGCTGCGCCAGTTGTTTTGGCGCAAAAACGGGTGGCAGCTTTCGATGCTGTTGAGGCCGTGGGTGCCGTAGCGAAGGTGGCCCAGCATCAGTTCGCCGGTGAAGGCGACGTTTTCCTTGAGCCACTGCGCGTCGTAAACGCGTTCCTTGTGGCCCTTGGTGGACTTGCGGAATTTCTTGTTGATTTTCTTGAAAATCCGGGTAATGGGCTGGTTTTCAATGGAGCGGTAGCGGCTGATGTACCGGATGCCCGGCGGCACCCCGATTTTGATGGCCGCCACACCGGCCCCGTCCTGGCCCCGGTTGCTCTGTTTTTCGAGCATTTGGTACAGCTTGTTCATGCCGTACATGGCCGTGCCGTACTTGTCAATGTAGTGTTGGTAAGGCTTGCGCAGACGAATCATCGCAATGCCGCATTCGTGTTTGATAGCGTCGCTCATGACTTGGGGAAGGGATGCCCAAAGATAAGACCGTTTTTCGTTTGACGTTTAACGTTTTTCGTTTGTGGTTTTCCGTTTTAAGCAAAAACGCCCAAAACGGCCTGTTGTCCGAACTGTAATTTCAAAATGATTTTCGTGATGAGCATGATTGCTCGCTTTTCAGTCATGTGCATCACGAAAATCATTTTGAAATCATAGTGACTGTTTAATATTTCTGCTCTTAGTGCCAAGTCGTAGGGGCGGGGCTTGCCCCCCACGTGTCGGGGGCAACGGAAAATCTTAAACAGTCACATAGTCCTGGCAGAGCGTTTTAGGAAAAAAACGGCCAAAACAATAAACGTGAAACTTAAAAACTGAACAGCAGACGAAGTTCAAAAATTCAGCGAAGGCAGGAAAGGTTTGAAAAACAGCACCAAAACCGGCAACAACACCAGCGCAGCCAGTACGGCCTCCGGCCAGTGGAACACTACCGTCGGTTCTTGAACGGCTGGCTTGAAAAACATAAAATACGGAATGCGCAAGTAATAAAACAACGCCACCGCCACGTTGAAAAGCCCCCAAACGAACAAAGCCAGCAGCAACGGGTCGCCCGACTGCCCGTAGGCTTGCCATAACGCCGAAAACACGAGCAGTTTGGCCGTGAAACCGGCCGTGGGCGGCAGCCCGGCCAAAGCCGCCATTGCCGCCACCATGCCCACGCCGAGCCAAGGGCGTTGCGTACCCAGCCCGGCAAAATCGCCGATTTGGTCTGAGCCGGTCGCCGCTTCCAATGCGTGCAGCAGCAAAAAAGCCCCGGTGTTCATGCACAAATACACAATGGCGTAAAACATAAACCCCTGCACCGCAAACGATCCGCCCACCGCCACCGGAATAAGCATGAACCCCGCCTGCGCCACCGACGAGTAGGCCAGCAAACGTCGGGCGTTGCGCTGCACCAACGCCCCGAAATTGCCCACCGTGATGCTGGCCACCGCCACCACCGCCACAAATGTCTGGAAACCAGTCCAATGAGGCGCGGCGTATCGGCTCAAAGTGAACAACACCAGCAGCCCGGCCACTTTTGGGGCCACCGAAAAAAACGCCGTGACGGCGAGCGGCGCGGCATCATAGACTTCGGGTGCCCACACGTGAAACGGCACCGCCGCCACTTTGAACAGCAGCCCGCCCGCCAACAGCACCAACAGGGCGGCTTTCACCGCATCGGGCTGGGCGGCGAGGGCCGTCCAGAACCCGTCGGCGGCGAAATCAAGCAAACCGGTGAGTCCGTACAGCCATGACATGCCGTACAGCATCACGCCCGAACTCATGGCTCCGAACAGAATGTACCGAACGCTGGCCGCCGCACTTTTGCGGTTGGCCGCCAAATATGTCAATATGTACGAACTGATGGAAAGCAGTTCGACGGACAAGTAGAGCATGAGCAAGTGCGTGGTGCCGACCATCAGATACATGCCCAACACAGCGGAAACCAGCAGTACGGCAAACTCACCGTTGCGGCGGTAGGGTTGGCGTTCGGCCCAGGAGAAGAGTACTGCCAGTAAGGCGGTTATCGTGAAAAGACACTGGAAAAATGCAATCAGGCTGGAACGATGCAACAGACCAAGCAAATAAGGGCCGCTTTCATTGCCGAGAAATAAAAACCGCCACACCATCATTCCCAGCACCGCCGCAAGTCCCGCTAGGGTCACCCAACCGGTGAGGCCAGCCGCCCGGCGACGGAAAACCAAATCAATGACGACGAGCAGCACGAACAGCCCCGCCAGTGCGGTTTCGGGCCACAGGGCCGGGAAATCGCGCAGCAACGCGTGGAGCTTTTCGTCGAGGGAAAGAAGCATTCTTTCAGGTCAGAGGTTAGAAGGCAAAGGTCAGATTGCGTTCCCGCCTGTCGCGGGATTTTCAATTTGGGCAAAAATTGCCTAAAACGGCATGGGCCAAAGCTACGCCAAAAAACACACTTTTTTGAACCGCCCCGCTGAACCTGTATCGGCAGCCGATTTTGCAGACAGCCAAGCAAGGTGTTTTGCGCGAAAAATGCTTAAAACGGCAAACGAAAAACACGTCACTGGCGCAAGCGTCCGCTGGTCACAAACCGATAGGTTTGCTAAGGCTGATGTCAACGAAAGCAGAAAACAACAGGCGTTTTAGGCGAAAAATACTCAAAACGCTTTCTCATCTCATGCCTCGGTGTGTTGTCGTCTTTTGCGAGCCGTTGGCTCGCGACCAGCGGACGCTGGTCGCACAAAAGACAAAAAATACACACAAGCGGACGCTTGCGCCAGACCTGGGTTGGTCAAAAAAAAGGCATCACGCCGAGGCGTGACACCAGACCAGATGGCGTTTTGGGCGAAAAATGCTTAAAACGGCAAACGAAAAACGTCAAACGCCTGCACTTAACAAGGCACAATTATTTATTGAAAAAATATCATTTTATCCAAATCAAGTTATCTTTGCCCAGACCGGCAGCACGGCGATTTTACGAACCGTCAGCCGACGGATATTGGCCGACGAAAAACTTAGGAAAAATTTAACCGCTTGTTTGCCAATC
>JALOMD010000723.1 GCA_025455595.1 Cytophagales bacterium
AGCGACCAAGCGGTACGTTTGCGCGTAGGTTTGGCCGGGTTTCAACGTCCAATCCTTGTATTGCGTGGGCGTGAAATTGACGAACATATTTTCACGGCCTTTGTTGAAATCAGCACCCCAGATGCGCAACGGCTGCGGGTATTCCCGGTTGGTCGGGTGGCACAGAAACAGCAGGCCTGACCGTTTCTCTTTCACGTCCGACTCGCCGGAAACCATGCACCAACGGGCTTTGGAGCCGTTGGCATCCGCCCGCGTTTTGCCTTCCGAAGTCAGCAGTTCGCAGTTGTCGGCGTGCCATTTTTCGGTGGCGCGGAAACCGATGCCGCCGCCGTAAGTGTACGCTTTCAGCACGATGTCTGTGGGCAGCGCATTGTTCAGTTCCGAGACAAAATCAATCAGCGCGACGTTCGGATGGATGTAGGTTTTCACGCGCCACACTTCGTTCATCGCCGTTTTTTCGCTTCTGTCGGGATTGAAAACAACGTGCTGCTGCAACGCCCGGAATCCGGCGAAAACAGGCCCGGTTTCAAAACCTTCATAACCGACAAATTTCACTTTGCCTTGCCCTTTGTACAGATTCCAGAAATCCACTTCCTTGCCTTCCACCTCCGTTTTTGTCCACGGATTCCAGATGCCGTAATGGTGGTAATGGTCGGGCGGTTGGATGCGCGTCAGCACCTCGCCGCTTGGCGACCACAACGGATGAATGTACCCCGACCGTCTGTACAGGCTGTCCACGCCCGGCGGCACATCGGCAACGGCGTGGTTGTACTGAAGCACGTGGCGCAAACCTTGTTTTAACACCAAACTTCCTGCTTGCCTTGCCACTTCAACCGCAGGCGTGGCCGATTGTCCGCGTTTTTCTTTTATCAATACATATTGACGTTTTTTGCCGGCGGCAGTCACGCCGTCCAGCACGAAAGTCAGTACAGACACGCGGCCTTTTTCCAATTGGAAATCAACCGGTTTGCGCGTTTTGCCGATTTTTTCGTAAAACGCCATTTCAGTCGCGTCGGGCAGCACAGCTTCGGTTGCGACGGAAACGGGTGTGTTGTTTCGCGTGTATTTACCAGATTCTACAGTGATTTTCAGTAAAATAGTATCCTTTTGCTGCGCAAAACCTGCCAGTGTCATTCCCAATGTGAACAGAAAAATGATAGGTTTCATCAGCAAAATAGTATCTTTTGAAATGTCAAAACCTGCTTGGCACTGCGCATTGTTCGCACCTTTCGTACCTGTTATTGCGCGTTTCTCACCCGTCATTGCGAGCTTCGTAGCGAAGCGGAGAAGCGTGGCAATCTGCCGCCGGTAGTTTCGCGAGCCTATTCGAGCCGCTTTTTCTGTGAAAACGCGCATTTGAACAGAAACGCGAGCCTTTGGGAAGCAATCCCACCCCCGGCCCCTACCCATTAGGGAAGGGAGAAAAGGCCGAGCCTGCGGGAATGAGATTGCCACGGCGTTCCGCTTCGCTGCATGGCTCGCAATGACGGATTATTTTTTACAGTGCGGTCTATTCATATAGAATCTCATTCGTCATTACGCGTTCATCATTCGACATTCATCATTCATCATTCAATCTTTCAAGCTCCGACTGATGCCCATTTCCAAGCCGCGCAATTCGGCCAAGCCTTTGAGCCGACCGATGGCACTGTAGCCGGGATAGACTTTCTTTTTCAAGTCGTCGAGCATGAGGTGGCCGTGGTCGGGGCGCATGGGCAAGTGGAATTGCCGCCGTTGCATGATGGCAAGCAGTTCTTTGACCACACTGTACATGTCCACGTTGCCTTCCAAATGGCGGGCTTCGTGGAAATTGCCTTGTGCGTCGCGTTGCGTGCTGCGCAGGTGCACAAAATGAATCCGGTCGCTGAACCGGTGAATCATTTTCGGCAAATCGTTCTCCGGCCGCACGCCCAGCGAACCCGTGCAAAAACACAGTCCGTTGGCTGCCGTGGGCGCGGCGGCGAGCAGTTCTTCCAAATCCTGTTCGGTGGAAACCACGCGCGGCAAGCCCAACAGCGAATAAGGCGGGTCGTCGGGATGGACGGCCAGTTTCACGCCCACTTCCTCGGCCACCGGAGCCACCCGGCGCAGGAAATAAAACAGGTGTTCTTTCAGTTTTTTTCTGTCCATTCCGGCGTATTTCTGTAAAGCCGTGCGCAGTTCCTGCATCGTGTACGTGTCGTCGGAGCCGGGCAAACCCGCCAGCATTGTTTTCTGTAAAGCCGCTTTTTCGGCTTCGGTCATGGCGGCCAGTTTCTGTTCGGCGCGGGCGATTTGCTCGGCGGTGTGTTCGGTAAAAGCGGCTTCGCGTTTGAGCATGAACAGGTCGAAGGCGGCCAGTGCGTCTTTTTCAAACCGCAGCGTTTGGGCACCGTCTTCCAGCACGTAATCCAAATCCGTCCGAATCCAGTCCAGCGCGGGCATGGAGCGTCTGTGCGTATTTGTCAATGTACGCGTCAAAATCGCCGACGTGTGTTTTGATGGACTCGTGGATGTTCACGCTTTCCACCACGTTCCACACCAAACCCGCCGCCGCAATCATGTCTTTCCGGCGGTTGATTTCGTCTGTAGTCCAGATTTCCCCCACCGGAACGTGATGCAACGCCGTGACCACGCCTGTGGCTCCCGCCTGCCGGATGTCGGTGAGACCAGCGCATGGATTGGTGCATGAGGTAAGGCATTGTCGGTGTTGAGTAGTTAGTGGTTAGTCGTTAGTCGTCAGTGGTTAGTGAAAATATTTGAAGGCGTTTTGAGCAGTTTTTACTTAAAATACTGACAGAGACTATTAGAGTTACTCTGAGTTGATAATCAGGCAGTTATAAACAAAGCATTAGCCGCTCGTCTCTGGCGAGTGGCGACTATCATCCGGCCTCTGGCCGGAAACGGATGTCAACAAACAAGTTTCTTTTTCGCGTAATTCACTGAAAATCAATGCGTTGTTTGAATTTTCCTGTGGCTTTGCGGGCCTGGTTCCGGCCAGAGGCCGGGCGATAGTTGCCATCCCGACACGTCGGGACGGCTGAGCTAACCGTCTGATTATCAACATAAAGTAACTATAATCTTCTTCAGACACAAACATATCCTCCATCCATGTTTGATAATCATCCGTATAACTGCTTCTTTTATTATTTGCTAATTCTTCATTTAGCAGTTCTTGTACGGCATTTTTTAGCATCGCCTTTTCTTCATCCGTGCAAGTGCTCAAAAAATCGGTAATAGATTCAATTGCAGCAACATCATCATCTTCGGTTGATTCTTCATTGCGCAAATTGATGTAGGTTACAGCATAAACAAGGGCCTTTGCAATTGACTTCATGGTAGTATAGGCATAAGAATTCTTAATGCTCTCATCATTGCTTCTTCGTCAAATCCTATCAGGGGTTTGGTCTGAGCCCAACGTTCTTTTATGTGCATAGGCAAGCTGTTAATAGAGAGGTCGTCGTCAATAATGACATAATTTTGATTCTGTCCTTCCTTTTCAATCCATTCGCTTATTTCAGCGGCGCGATTGCCTAACTGGTCAATTTGCGTTTTTGAATTGATTTTTGAAACAGACTCTATTTCCAAACCCCTTAATTTGAATATTTCTTTCCAGTCTTCCTCTGAGTGCTTTATCCGGTGCGTAGTTGTCAATACAATGGATGCATTTGTTTTTTCGATGAGTTGTTTCAGGTTTTCAGTGGCTCTCTCATTGAATTTCAAGAAGCCGTCCGAAAGTAGTTCCACTGGTTTCCAAGACGGTGTGGTGACCAAAACGCCATCAATGTCCAAAAGTATAGTCAACGTTTTTTTCGTTTGATTACTGTCCAACTGCACCGTTTCAGGCAAAAAACACCCAAAACGCCCCCATTCTGAATTCATAATTCTGAATTCTAAATGAATTCAGAATCCTATTGAATTTCCGCCGTCCACCGGGAGGTTGATGCCCGTTACAAAACGCGCCGCGTCGCTGGCCAAGTAAACCGCCGCGTGGCCGATGTCCTCCGGTGTGCCGAAAGTGCCCATCGGCGTGCGGCCCAGCACTTTTTCG